>NZ_JAEFCH010000007.1:0-159261 GCF_016406015.1 Acidovorax sp. IB03
TGGCGCGGGCAGCGAGTACCATTATTTGATGATTACTTTTGAGACACCACACTAGGTTGTTGGTTTTTTATTTTCTGGTGTACCCCAGGCAAGCGCCGGCGTTGGGCATGCCTTTGCATTCGCGGTACAGGCGCTTGTCACGTTGGGCGGGGCTCTCCTCTGACGAGCTTTTGGGGGCTGTGCGCTTGGTGGCTTGGTGTGTTTTTTGTGGCTGTTTGGTCTCTCGAGCTATGGCCAGTGCTGAGTGGCTTTGGGATAGTAAATAGCAGGCGCAAAGCAGTAGAGCTCTCAGTGTGCTGCGACGGGCGTTGTATTGGTTGGTCATGGGTCTGATGTTGCGATGTGTCTGGTTGAGTGCTTTTGGCATTTCTCGGCAGGGTTATAATGCACATGTTTTGCCTAACGCAAGGCGCACGTTCACGGCTAGTTCCGGCTGTTTACGCAAGTCCTCAACCAAACCCAATTTGGGTTCACAGGAAAATCATGATCGCATCCTCCATCAAGGCCGAAGTTGTCAAGGCCAACGCCCGCGCTGCCAACGACACTGGTAGCCCAGAAGTGCAAGTCGCTTTGCTGACTGCACGCATCAACGAATTGACTCCTCACTTCAAGATCCACGCCAAGGACCACCACGGTCGTCGTGGCTTGCTGCGTATGGTCAGCCGTCGTCGCAAGCTGCTGGACTACCTCAAGGCCAAGGACGCTGACCGTTACACCGCGCTGATCGCCAAGTTGGGTCTGCGCAAGTAATCGTTATTGCATGCAAAAACGCCTGGGTTAGTTCGCTAGCTCAGGCGTTTTTTACTTCGGAGTGGCAAAACAGAGCGAAGCTGTGTCATTCCAACGAGATTGCATTTGCTGCCAATGGGGCAGTCTCGCTGGAATGGCATCGTGTTCTGAATTCCGCTCCAGATCAAGCTGGTAAAGCGCTACCAGCTATTAAATTAGGAGCTAATAATGAGCATTTTCAACAAAGTCACCAAGTCTTTCCAGTGGGGTGACAAGACCGTCATCATGGAAACGGGCGAGATCGCCCGCCAGGCCTCCGGCGCCGTGCTGGTGAACATTGACGACACCGTGGTGCTGGCCACCGTGGTGGCTTCCAAGTCCGCCAAGCCTGGTCAGGACTTTTTCCCGCTGACGGTGGACTACATCGAGAAGACGTACGCCGCTGGCAAGATCCCCGGCAGCTTCTTCAAGCGCGAAGCCAAGCCCAGCGAACACGAAACCCTGACCAGCCGCCTGATCGACCGTCCGATCCGCCCGCTGTTCCCCGAAGGTTTCTTCAATGAAGTGCATGTGGTCGTCCACACCATTTCTTTGAACCCCGAAGTGGACGCTGACATCGCGGCGCTGATCGCTACCAGTGCGGCTCTGGCCATTTCTGGCATTCCGTTCAACGGCCCTATTGGCGCCGCTCGCGTGGGTTACATCAACGGCGAATACGTGCTGAACCCCGGCCAGACTGCGCGCAAGAACTCGCAGATGGACTTGGTGGTAGCGGGCACCGAAGCCGCTGTGCTGATGGTGGAATCCGAAGCCCAGCAACTGTCCGAAGAAATCATGCTGGGCGCCGTGGTGTTTGGCCACGAGCAAGGCAATGTGGCCATCAACGCCATCCACGAACTGGTGCGCGATGCTGGCAAGCCCGTGTGGCAGTGGGAAGCCCCCGCCAAGGACGAAGCCCTGATCGCCAAGGTGGTCGCACTGGCCGACGACAAGCTGCGCGCTGCCTACCAGATCCGCAACAAGCAAGCCCGCACCCAAGCGTGCCGCGAAGCCTACGCTGCCGTGATGGCTGGCCTGAAGGCCGACGGCGTGGAGTTCGACTCCGTCAAGGTCGAAGGCATGCTGTTCGACATTGAAGCAGGCATCGTGCGCAGCCAGATCCTGGCAGGTGAGCCCCGTATCGACGGCCGCGACACCCGCACCGTGCGCCCCATCGAAATCCGCAACAGCGTGCTGCCCCGCGCCCACGGTTCGGCCCTGTTCACGCGTGGCGAAACCCAGGCGCTGGTCGTGACCACGCTGGGCACCGAGCGTGATGCACAGCGCATCGACGCGCTGGCTGGCGAGTACGAAGACCGCTTCATGATGCACTACAACATGCCTCCCTTCGCCACCGGCGAAGTGGGCCGCATGGGCTCGACCAAGCGCCGCGAAATCGGCCACGGCCGTCTGGCTAAGCGTGCTCTGGTGGCTGTGCTGCCGACCAAGGAAGAATTCCCCTACACCATGCGTGTGGTGTCGGAAATCACCGAGTCCAACGGTTCCTCGTCCATGGCTTCTGTGTGTGGCGGCTGCCTGTCGCTGATGGACGCCGGTGTGCCCATGAAGGCGCATGTGGCGGGTATCGCCATGGGTCTGATCAAGGACGCCAACCGTTTCGCTGTGCTGACCGACATTCTGGGTGATGAAGATCACCTGGGCGACATGGACTTTAAGGTGGCGGGTACCACGGGTGGTATCACGGCCTTGCAGATGGACATCAAGATCCAGGGCATCACCAAGGAAATCATGCAGGTGGCACTGGCCCAGGCCAAGGAAGCGCGCATGCACATCCTGGGCAAGATGCAGGAAGCCATGGGTGAAGCCAAGGCCGAAGTGTCGAACTTCGCGCCCAAGCTCTACACCATGAAGATCAACCCCGAGAAGATCCGTGACGTGATCGGCAAGGGCGGCGCCGTGATTCGTGCGCTGACCGAAGAAACCGGTTGCCAGATCAATATCGAGGAAGACGGCACTATCACCATCGCTGCGACTGAAGCCGCCAAGGCTGACGAAGCCAAGCGCCGCATCGAGCAGATCACGGCCGAGGTGGAAATTGGCAAGGTGTATGAAGGTCCTGTGACCAAGATCCTGGACTTTGGCGCGCTGATCAACTTGCTGCCCGGCAAGGACGGCCTGCTGCACATCAGCCAGATTGCCCACGAGCGCGTGGAAAAGGTGTCGGACTACTTGGCAGAAGGCCAGATCGTCAAGGTCAAGGTCATGGAAACCGACGAAAAGGGTCGTATCAAACTGTCGATGAAGGCGCTGGCAGAGCGTCCTGCCGGCGGTAGCGATCGCCCTGCGCCTGCAGAGCGTGGTGAGCGTGAGCCACGCCATAGCCGAGAAGGTGGTCGCCAGTCGGCTGACCAGCAACAGCAGCAACAGCAATAAGGTCCGGCGGGTCTGCCGGCCCGCTAGTGGATTAAATTGCTATTGAATTTGTAGCTGCCAGCGCTTTATCCACAAGCGCTGGCAGCTTAAATTGGGCTCTTCTAGCGAATGCTAGTGATGCACTCGATAAATGTCGTACGTCGAAATCGTCGTTTACAGACGTGCGGCGATTTCCATCACTACTATTCGCTAGAAGAGCCTTAAATTGCTTTAAAGAGCTGAGACTTATGACCGAACGTTTGATGCGTGCTGTGGAGATTTCGTCCTTCGGTGCGCCCGACGTGCTCCGCCTCGGACAGCGGCCTGTGCCCCAGCCGGGTGTGGGTGAACTGTTGATCCGTGTGGCGGCGAGCGGAATCAACAGGCCTGACGTATTGCAGCGCGCGGGGCACTATGCTCCACCGCCGGGTGCGTCTGACTTGCCTGGCCTGGAGGTTGCTGGCGTGATTGAGGCTGGCGACACACAGGCCATGGCGTCTGCAGGTTTGAAGGTGGGCGACCGGGTCTGCGCCTTGGTGGCTGGCGGTGGGTATGCGCAGTGGTGTGTCGCGCCCGTCGGGCAGTGCCTGCCGGTTCCTGCGGGGCTCAATGACATCGAAGCGGCTTCTCTGCCGGAAACATTCTTCACCGTGTGGAGCAATGTCTTCGATCGGGGGCGTCTGCAAGCGGGTGAATTTCTCCTGGTGCAAGGCGGGAGCAGCGGGATCGGTGTGACTGCTATCCAACTGGCCCGTGCGTGGGGTGCCACTGTGATTGCTACGGCGGGCAGCGACGAAAAATGCGCAGCGTGCATTGAGCTGGGTGCCTCGCATGCCATCAACTACAAGACACAGGACTTTGTGGCGGAAGTTCAGCGAATCACCAATGGGCGTGGCGTGGATGTGGTGCTGGACATGGTTGCCGGTGACTATGTGGCACGTGAGGTGGAGTGCCTCGCTGAAGATGGGCGGCTGGTCATCATTGCCGTGCAGGGCGGGGTGAAGAGCTCTTTCAATGCAGGGCTTGTGCTGCGCCGCCGGCTCACCATCACGGGCTCTACCCTGCGACCCAGGTCTGTAGAGTTCAAGGCCGCCATAGCGCAGTCTCTCCGTTCCCGGGTCTGGCCGCTCATTGAGCAGGGTAAGGTTCGTCCTGTCATCTACCAGACCTTTGATGCGGGTGATGCTGCGGCTGCTCATGCATTGATGGAATCCAATCAACACACTGGCAAGATTGTTTTGACGTGGTAAACATGAAAAAGAAACTGATCGCAGGCAACTGGAAGATGAATGGCAGCCTTGCTGCCAATGAAGCTCTGCTCAAGGGGCTCCTTGCGGGGCTTGGAACGCCTGCTTGCGATGTGGCCGTGGCGGTGCCTTCGCCCTATTTGGCGCAAGTCCAGGGGTTGCTGTCCGGTGCCAGCATCGCATTGGGTGCGCAAGATGTCTCGGCCTTTGCTTCTGGGGCTTATACCGGTGAAGTGTCGGCGGCGATGCTGAAGGATTTCGGCGTTCGTTACGCACTGGTGGGGCACTCTGAGCGTCGTCAGTACCATGGTGAAACGGATGCGGTCGTTGCAGAAAAAGCCCGCCAGGCCTTGGCATCCGGCATCACGCCCATCGTGTGTGTGGGCGAGACTCTGCAAGAGCGTGAGGCTGGTCAGACGGAGTCTGTGGTCAAGCGCCAGCTGGCTGCCGTGATCCATGTGAATGGCCATTGCATCAGCGAAATCGTTGTGGCCTACGAGCCTGTGTGGGCCATTGGCACGGGTCGTACTGCTTCGCCTGAACAGGCGCAGCAAGTACATGCTGTGCTGCGTGCGCAGTTGGCGGCAGCCACTCCTCACGCGGATCGTGTTCGCGTGCTTTACGGCGGCAGCATGAACGCGGCGAATGCTGCCGAATTGCTTGCTCAGCCAGACATTGATGGCGGCCTCGTGGGAGGCGCCTCGTTGAAGGCGGAAGATTTTCTCAAGATCATCGCTGCAGCCCAGTGAGCTGAGCGCTAATAGCTATTAATTTAGGAGTGAACATGAGTGTTTTGGTGAACGTGATCCTGGCTGTACAAATCTTGGCTGCCTTGGGAATGATCGGTTTGATTCTGGTGCAGCACGGCAAGGGGGCAGACATGGGTGCTGCGTTCGGTAGCGGCTCGTCCGGCAGCTTGTTTGGTGCCAGCGGAAGCGCCAACTTCCTTTCCCGTACTACCGCCGTGCTGGCGGCCGTGTTTTTCATCACGACGCTGGCGCTGGCCTACTTTGGCAATTCGCGCCCGGCCAGCTCGGGCAGTGTTCTGGAAACCCCAGCCGCCGTCATCCCTGCCTCCGGAAGTGCTGCTGACGCAGTGCCTGCTGCCCCTGTCGCTCCAGCTTCTGGTGCTGCCCAGATTCCATCTAAATAATCTGCACTAAATTGGCTACCCTGATGCCTATCGAGGGTTTTCCGGGGTAGAATTCTGGATTGTTTGGAAAGCCAAAACCCTCGCGGTTCCTCATGCCATCCAAACATGCAACATCAGCCGTCGTGGTGAAATTGGTAGACACGCTATCTTGAGGGGGTAGTGGCGAAAGCTGTGCGAGTTCGAGTCTCGCCGACGGCACCAAAACAAAAGCCAGCCTGTGCACTTGTACAAGTCCCGCAGGTTTGGCTACAGCGGTGAGCATCCTCACGATGAACCTCGATCAGTACCTCCCCGTCCTTTTGTTCATCTTGGTTGGCATTGCCGTAGGCGTTGTCCCCTTGGTGCTTGGTTATGTGTTGGGCCCTAATCGCCCAGATGCAGCCAAAAACTCCCCTTATGAATGCGGCTTCGAAGCGTTTGAAGACGCTCGCATGAAGTTCGACGTGCGCTACTACCTGGTAGCCATTTTGTTCATTCTGTTTGATCTGGAAATTGCATTCCTCTTTCCCTGGGCGGTGACCCTGCATGAGGTGGGAATGACAGGCTTCGTAGCGGTCTCGATCTTCCTTGCCATTCTGGTTGTGGGCTTTGTCTACGAGTGGAAAAAAGGCGCGTTGGATTGGGAATGATCGAGCTTCAACAAGGACGAGTGCGATGATTGAAGGCGTGATGAAGGAAGGCTTTATCACCACGAGTTACGACTCGGTGGTGAATTGGGCCAAGACCGGTTCTTTGTGGCCCATGACGTTTGGCTTGGCTTGCTGTGCGGTGGAAATGATGCACGCCGCCGCTGCGCGTTATGACATTGGTCGATTTGGCGCGGAAGTGTTTCGTGCCAGCCCTCGTCAGTCGGATTTGATGATTGTTGCCGGAACCCTCTGCAACAAGATGGCTCCTGCGCTGCGCAAGGTGTACGACCAGATGTCCGAGCCGCGCTGGGTGCTCTCCATGGGCTCGTGTGCCAATGGTGGTGGTTACTACCACTACAGTTATTCAGTGGTGCGTGGCTGTGATCGCATCGTGCCTGTGGATGTTTATGTGCCTGGCTGCCCTCCAACAGCGGAAGCGCTGATTTACGGGATCATCCAGTTGCAGCAAAAAATCCGCCGCACCAATACGATCGCTCGCGCTTGAAGGGTTGATGATGACTGCTGTAGCCATTCGGCCTGAAGAGCTCAAAAAGAACATTGCCGCGGCCTTGGGTGCTAAGGCCCGTCAGGTCACGCTCGCCTTGGATGAGGTGACGGTGACGGTAGCTGCTGCGGACTACCTGGAGTCCATGCGTATCTTGCGTGACTCGGATGCATGCAAATTCGAGCAGTTGATTGACCTGTGTGGTGTGGACTATTCCACCTACGCAGATGCCGTTCAAGAAGGTGCGCGATATGCGGTGGTCTCCCATCTCTTGTCGGTCAGTCTGAACCAGCGTGTACGCGTCAAGGTGTTCTGTGCTGATGACGATTTTCCAATGGTGGCATCGGTGGCTGAGTTGTGGAACTCTGCCAACTGGTACGAGCGCGAGGCTTTCGATCTGTTTGGTATCGTGTTCGATGGTCACAATGACCTGCGTCGCATCTTGACCGACTATGGGTTTATCGGCCACCCCTTCCGCAAGGACTTCCCTTTGTCTGGCCATGTGGAAATGCGGTACGACGCCGAGCAACGCCGCGTGGTTTACGAGCCGGTATCCATCGAGCCGCGTGAAATCACGCCTCGCATCATTCGCGAAGACAAGTACGGAGGCCTGCACTGAGCTGCTTTGCGCTCATGTGAACCATCATGGCTGAAATCAAAAATTATTCCCTGAATTTTGGACCCCAGCACCCTGCGGCGCACGGTGTGTTGCGCTTGGTTCTGGAACTGGATGGTGAGGTTGTTCAGCGTGCTGATCCGCACATCGGCTTGCTGCACCGCGCGACTGAGAAGCTGGCTGAGCATAAGACGTTCATCCAGTCTTTGCCATACATGGACCGTCTGGACTATGTGTCCATGATGTGCAATGAGCACGCGTATTGCCTGGCCATCGAGAAGTTGCTCGGCATTGAGGTGCCTGTGCGTGCGCAGTACATCCGTGTGATGTTCTCGGAAATCACGCGTTTGCTGAATCACCTGATGTGGCTCGGCTCGCATGGTAATGATTGCGGCAGTTCCACCATCCTGATCTACACGTTCCGTGAACGTGAGGATCTTTTTGATATGTACGAGGCCGTTTCGGGTGCGCGCATGCATGCTGCGTACTTCCGTCCTGGTGGTGTGTACCGGGATCTTCCCGATACGATGCCCCAGTACAAAGTCAGCAAGATCAAGAACGCCAAAGCGCTGGAGGCGATGAATCAGAATCGCCAGGGTTCTTTGCTGGACTTCATCGACGATTTCACGAAGCGCTTCCCAGGCTGCGTGGATGAGTACGAAACTCTCCTGACTGACAACCGTATCTGGAAACAGCGTACGGTGGGTATTGGGGTCGTAAAGCCTGAGCGTGCTTTGAATCTGGGCATGACAGGGCCCATGCTGCGTGGCTCTGGTATCGCTTGGGATTTGCGCAAGACGCAGCCCTACGATGCTTACGATCGTGTCGATTTTGATATTCCGGTTGGCAAGACGGGTGACTGCTACGACCGATATCTGGTTCGCGTGCAGGAAATGCGCGAGTCCAATCGCATCATCAAGCAATGCGTGGATTGGTTGCGTGCCAACCCTGGGCCGGTCATCACTGACAACCACAAAGTTGCCGCCCCTTCGCGCGAATCCATGAAGTCCAACATGGAGGAGTTGATTCACCATTTCAAGCTGTTCACTGAAGGTTTCCACGTGCCTGAAGGCGAAGCCTATGCAGCGGTGGAGCATCCAAAGGGAGAGTTTGGTATCTACTTGGTGAGCGATGGCGCGAATAAGCCCTATCGTTTGAAGATCCGTGCCCCTGGTTTTGCGCACCTGGCCACGCTGGATGAAATGGCTCGGGGGCACATGATTGCCGATGCGGTGGCGATCATTGGCACCATGGATATCGTGTTCGGAGAAATTGACCGATGATTACCGAAGCGACGTTGGCGCGATTCGCGCGCGAAGTGGCGAAGTACCCGGCAGACCAGAAGCAGTCTGCCGTGATGGCTTGCCTTTCCATCGTGCAGCAAGAGCAAGGCTATGTGAGTGCCGAGAGCGAAGCCGTGATCGCCGACTACCTGGGCATGCCCCAGATTGCGGTGCATGAAGTCACGACTTTCTACAACATGTACAACCAGCAACCTGTTGGCAAGTACAAGCTCAATGTCTGCACCAATTTGCCATGCCAACTGCGTGATGGTCAAAAGGCCCTGCGCCATCTGGAGCAGAAGCTCGGTGTTTCCATGGGCGAGACGACTGCGGATGGTTTGTTCACTTTGCAGCAGTGCGAGTGCCTGGGCGCTTGTGCCGATGCGCCAGTGATGCTGGTGAATGACCGCACCATGTGCAGTTTTATGGACAACGACAAACTAGACCAGTTGGTGGACGGTTTGCGTGCAGCGGAGGGCAAGCAATGACCACTGCCGCAGAAATTCTTTCGCAATTCAAGGCGACAGGTGTTCAGACCTGTTTCCATGATCGCCATATCAACCCGCAGATTTATGCAGGACTGAATGGCAGCAACTGGAGCATCAAGGATTACGAGGCTCGCGGTGGCTACCAGGCACTTCGTCGCATCCTGGGTAAGGACGGCGGAGAAGGCTTGACGCAAGATCAAGTCATCACAACGGTCAAAGAGTCTGGCTTGCGTGGTCGTGGGGGCGCAGGCTTTCCTACGGGGCTCAAGTGGAGCTTCATGCCGCGCTCTTTCCCTGGTCAGAAGTATCTGGTTTGCAACTCGGACGAGGGTGAGCCTGGAACTTGCAAAGACCGCGATATTCTGCAATTCAATCCGCACATCGTGATTGAAGGCATGATCATTGCCGCCTATGCGATGGGCATCAGCGTGGGTTACAACTACATTCACGGTGAAATTTTCCAGTCTTACGAACGCTTCGAGGCGGCGCTGGAAGAGGCGCGTGCGGCGGGCTATTTGGGCGACGGCATCATGGGAAGCAACTTCAGCTTCCAGCTGCATGCGGCCCACGGTTTTGGAGCTTACATCTGCGGTGAAGAAACTGCGTTGTTGGAGTCCCTGGAAGGCAAGAAGGGACAGCCACGCTTCAAGCCTCCTTTTCCTGCGAGTTTTGGTTTGTACGGCAAGCCGACCACGATCAATAACACCGAGACATTTGCCGCTGTGCCATGGATCATCCGAAACGGCGGCGCAGCCTACTTGGAATGTGGCAAGGCAAACAACGGCGGTACCAAGATTTTCTCGGTGTCTGGCGATGTGGAGAAGCCCGGAAACTACGAGATTCCCCTGGGAACCCCCTTCTCCAAATTGCTGGAGCTGGCGGGCGGCGTTCGTAAGGGACGTCAACTCAAGGCCGTGATTCCTGGTGGATCCTCTTCCCCTGTGCTGCCTGCTTCCATCATCATGGAATGCACGATGGACTATGACTCCATCGCCAAGGCGGGGTCGATGTTGGGTTCTGGCGCCGTGATCGTGATGGATGATTCGCGGAGCATGGTGGAAAGCCTGCTGCGCCTGTCGTATTTCTATTCGCACGAATCCTGTGGCCAATGCACGCCTTGCCGCGAAGGCACGGGCTGGATGTGGCGTGTGATCGACCGCATTCAGCATGGGCAAGGCCGTGATGGCGATCTCGACTTGCTCAACTCTGTTGCCGACAACATCCAGGGTCGAACAATTTGCGCTTTGGGTGATGCCGCAGCAATGCCTGTGCGTGCCATGCTGAAGCATTTCCGTCCTGAGTTTGAGGCATTGATCCGGAACAAAGGCTCGCAAGCTGCCGCATCCGCCTGATTGCGAGAACACATATGGTTGAAATTGAACTGGACGGTCAGAAAGTAGAAGTTGCCGAAGGCTGCATGGTGATGCATGCGGCTGAAAAAGCAGGCACCTACATCCCACATTTCTGCTATCACAAGAAGCTCTCGATTGCTGCCAACTGCCGCATGTGCCTGGTAGACGTTGAGAAGGCTCCAAAGCCGATGCCAGCTTGCGCAACGCCCGTGACGCAAGGCATGGTGGTCCGTACCAAATCCGACAAGGCGATCAAGGCCCAGAAGTCGGTGATGGAGTTTCTCCTGATCAATCACCCGCTGGATTGCCCCATTTGCGATCAAGGTGGTGAATGCCAGTTGCAGGACTTGGCTGTAGGTTATGGCGGCTCTTCTTCGCGTTACGAAGAAGAAAAGCGTGTTGTGCTGCACAAAGACGTGGGCCCATTGATCTCCATGGAGGAGATGAGCCGCTGCATTCATTGCACCCGCTGCGTGCGCTTTGGCCAAGAAGTGGCTGGCGTCATGGAACTGGGCATGATCCATCGTGGTGAGCATTCCGAAATCACCACGGTGAGTGGTGACACGGTGGATTCCGAGTTGTCGGGCAACATGATTGATATCTGTCCCGTCGGCGCATTGACGAGCAAGCCCTTCCGCTACAGCGCGCGCAGCTGGGAGTTGTCCCGCCGCCGCTCTGTGAGCCCACATGACTCTACCGGTGCAAACTTGATCGTCCAGGTCAAAAACCACAAGGTGATGCGCGTCGTTCCGTTTGAGAACGAAGCAGTGAATGAGTGCTGGATCGCGGACCGTGACCGTTTTTCCTATGAAGCGCTCAATGGCGAAGATCGCCTCACTCAGCCCATGCTGAAGCAGGGCGGTGTTTGGAAGGAAGTGGACTGGCAAACAGCACTGGAGTACGTTGCCAACGGCCTCAAGAACATTCGCCATGACCATGGCGCCGAGTCCATCGGCGCGCTGGTGAGTCCGCACAGCACCGTGGAAGAGTTGTATTTGGCAGGTGCATTGGTACGCGGCTTGGGTAGTGACAACATCGACTACCGTCTGCGCAACGCTGAATTCAGCGCTCCAGAAGGTATCCGCTGGTTGGGCACCTCCATTGCATCGCTCTCCACGCTGCAGAGCGTTTTGGTGGTGGGGTCCAATTTGCGTAAGGATCATCCTCTGTTTGCACAACGGATTCGCCAGGCGGCTCGCCATGGTTGCCAAGTCATCGCACTGGATTCGGTTGAGCGTGACTGGGCCATTCCTGTCAAGCACCTCTTGAAGCACGCGGCCTCCCAATGGATGCAGGCACTGGGCGGTATTGCGGCAGCGGTTGCACAAGAAAAGGGTGTGGCGGGGCCCGCCGGTTCGTTTGTTATCGATGACGCTGCTACAGCTGTCGCGCGTTCGCTGATGGCGGGTGAGCGCAAAGCGGTGCTGTTGGGCAACGCCGCAGCACACCATGCCCAAGCTACGCAGTTGCTGGCTCTGGCCAATTGGATTGGTGAGCACACCGGTGCCACGGTTGGCTATTTGACTGAAGCTGCTAACACCGTCGGTGCACAGTTCGTGGGTGCCCATCCCGTCAAGGGTGGTTTGAACGCGGCCCAGATGTTGTCGGGTGGTCTCAAGGCGGTTCTCCTTCTGAACAACGAGCCTGTGCACGACTCTTCGGTCGGCGCACGCGCCACCGACGCGCTCTCAGGCGCCGAAATGGTTGTCACCTTGAGTCCGTTCAAAGCCAACATGGAGTTCAGCGATGTTCTCCTGCCTATCGCCCCATTCACCGAAACCTCGGGTAGCTTCATCAATGCGGAAGGGCGCCTGCAGAGCTTCCATGCAGTCGTGCGTCCTTTGGGCGATACGCGGCCTGCTTGGAAGGTGCTCCGCGTATTGGCCAATATGCTGGAGATTCCTGGCTTTGATTTCGAAACGTCGCAGGATGTCCTGGCTCGCGCCACGAACGCTGCACCTGGCGCGTTCTCCCGGATCGATGCGGCTCAATTGTCCAATGCGGTGACTGGCGGCGTGACTGCTTCGGTCTCCGGTGCTGTAGGTGAACCCGTGGTGGCTTCTATCTACCAGTTGGACGGTCTGGTGCGTCGCTCCCCATCTTTGCAATTGACCGCAGATGCGCGTATGGCACGTGAAGAGGTGGCAGCATGATTGACGCGCTCTATAACGCCGGCCTTGGCCTGCTTCCCTTCGGCTGGTGGACAGCTGCGGCATGGCCTGTTCTTTGGATCTTGCTGAAGATCGTTTGCATTCTGGCTCCCCTGATGGGCGCCGTGGCCTATCTGACGCTGTGGGAGCGCAAGCTCTTGGGTTTCATGCAAGTACGTCATGGCCCCAACCGTGTCGGACCGTTGGGACTGTTGCAGCCGATTGCTGACGCACTGAAGCTTCTGACCAAGGAAATTATTCAGCCCACAGCAGCAAGCAAGGGTTTGTTTGTTCTGGGGCCCGTGATGGCGATCATGCCAGCGTTGGCGGCCTGGGTCGCAATTCCCTTCGGTCCTGATGTGGCTCTGGCCAACGTCAATGCGGGTCTTTTGCTGGTAATGGCCATCACATCGATTGAGGTGTACGGCGTCATCATCGCGGGTTGGGCTTCCAACTCGAAGTACGCCTTCTTGGGTGCGCTGCGTGCGTCTGCGCAGATGGTGAGCTATGAAATTGCGATGGGCTTTTGCTTCCTGATCGTGATCATGGTGTCAGGCAGCATGAACCTGACAGAAATCGTTGCAAGCCAAGCCCGAGGTTGGGCGGCGTCGCACGGTTTTGGGCTGTTGTCCTGGAACTGGTTGCCCCTTCTGCCGATTTTCTTGGTTTATCTGATTTCCGGAGTTGCTGAGACCAATCGCCACCCGTTCGACGTGGTCGAGGGCGAGGCGGAAATTGTGGCCGGACACATGGTTGAATATTCGGGTATGGGTTTCGCCATTTTCTTCTTGGCGGAATACGCGAGCATGTGGCTGGTGTCCATTCTTGCCGTGCTGATGTTCCTGGGCGGATGGCTGCCTCCATTTGACGCCTTGGCCTTCATTCCCGGATGGGTGTGGTTGGCAGCCAAGACGTTCTTGGTCGTCTCGATGTTCATCTGGATCCGTGCCACGTTTCCTCGCTTCCGCTATGACCAGATCATGCGTCTGGGCTGGAAGATTTTCATTCCAGTCACGTTGGTGTGCCTGGTACTGGTGGGCGGGTGGTTGCTCTCGCCCTGGAATATCTGGAAATAAGCGGGGACACAAATGACTGCCGTTGTTGCTGCTGCACCTTTCTCTTTCAAAGACTTCCTCAAGAGCTTCATGCTCGTGGAATTGCTCAAGGGCATGGCCCTTACGGGGCGTTATGCATTCCGCCGCAAGGTGACCGTTCAATTCCCTGAGGAAAAGACACCTCTGTCCCCTCGGTTCCGTGGTCTTCACGCACTGCGTCGCTATGAAAATGGGGAAGAGCGTTGCATTGCTTGCAAGCTCTGCGAAGCTGTCTGCCCTGCGATGGCCATCACGATTGAATCAGACGTCCGTGATGATGGTTCGCGTCGCACCACCCGGTATGACATCGATTTGACGAAGTGCATCTTCTGCGGCTTTTGCGAAGAAAGTTGCCCAGTGGATTCCATTGTGGAAACGCACATTTTCGAATACCACGGCGAGAAGCGGGGCGACCTGTATTTCACGAAGGACATGCTCTTGGCAGTGGGTGACCGCTACGAAGGCGAAATTGCTGCAGCCAAGGCTGCAGACGCCAAATATCGCTGATCGGTGTTGGACTCAGCCTGTTTGCCAGACTTTCTATAAAGACCCGATCCATGGATGCCAAGACTGGTTTCTTTTATCTGTTCTCGGTTGTGCTGCTTTTTGCGGCCTTCCGCGTCATCACCGCACGCAACCCCGTGCATGCGGTGCTGTATCTCATTCTTGCTTTCTCTCAGGCGGCAGCTGTTTGGTTGCTTCTGAAGGCAGAGTTTCTCGCCATCGCACTGGTGCTGGTCTATTTGGGCGCCGTGATGGTGCTATTCCTTTTCGTGGTGATGATGCTGGATATTCACATCGACACTGTGCGCAAGGGTTTCTGGAAGCACTTCCCCTTGGCTGCTACGGTGGGTGCCTTGATTGCGCTGGAGATGGCTGCTGTTCTCATGGGCGGCTTCCGCGGCCTCGAGGAGCCCAAGGCGGCAGCGCCTTTGTTGGATGCTGCAGGGCAGGTCGTCCAATATTCCAACACCAAGGCGCTGGGTAAGCTGCTGTACACACAGTACCTGTACCCCGTTGAAATCGCTGCTGTGATTCTGCTGGTGGCCATGATCGCTGCCATCGCCTTGACGCTGCGTCAGCGCAAGGACAGCAAGGCGATCAACCCTGCGAACCAGGTTCGTGTTCGTGCTCGCGACCGTCTGGAAGTGGTGAAGGTGGCTGCTACGCAGAAACCATCCGAACCCTTGCCAGAAGCGGCGCCAGTCGAGGAGAAAAAAGCATGACTTTGACTTTGGGGCATTTTCTGTCGCTGGGTGCGATGCTGTTTGCTTTGTCGGTCATCGGCATTTTTCTGAACCGCAAGAACCTGATTGTTTTGTTGATGGCGATTGAGCTGATGCTGCTGGCCGTCAACATGAACTTTGTCGCGTTCTCCCATTATCTGGATGACATGCACGGGCAGGTGTTCGTGTTTTTTATCTTGACCGTGGCCGCAGCTGAGTCCGCTATCGGGCTGGCCATTCTGGTGCTGCTGTTCCGAAACAAGACCAGCATCAACGCAGAAGACCTCAACACCCTCAAGGGTTGATGAGCCACCCGTATTCCCTAGGTTCTCAAGAATGAGTCAAACCCTCTCTGCTTCAACGCTCCTGGCTGTTCCGCTGGCTCCGCTGGCGGGCGCTTTGCTGGCTGGCGTATTCGGTACAACCTTTGGCGGCAACTGGATTGGGCGTCGCCTCAGCCACACGCTGACGATCCTGGGTGTGCTGGTTGCCTTTATTCTCTCTGCCATGACGCTCAAGAGCGTTGCATTGGACGGCGCGCGTTTCAACGAGACGCTGTACACATGGATGGTGGTTGGTGGCCTCAAGATGGAAGTGGGCTTTCTGGTTGACAGCCTGACCGCAATGATGATGGTCGTGGTTACTTTTGTGTCGCTGATGGTTCACATCTACACCATCGGTTACATGGAAGAAGACGACGGCTACAACCGCTTCTTTGCCTACATTTCGCTGTTCACTTTCTCCATGCTCATGCTGGTCATGAGCAACAACCTGCTGCAGCTGTTCTTCGGCTGGGAGGCAGTAGGCCTGGTCTCTTATCTTCTGATCGGTTTCTGGTTCAACAAGCCGTCGGCCATTTTTGCCAACATGAAGGCTTTTTTGGTGAATCGGGTTGGTGACTTTGGATTCATTCTGGGTATCGGTTTGATCGCCGCATACACAGGCACCCTGAACTACGGTGAAATCTTCGCGAAATCGAACGAACTTGGCGCTCTGAACTTCCCAGGCACTGGCTGGATGCTGGTCACAGTGATTTGCATCTGCCTGTTCATCGGCGCCATGGGCAAGTCGGCGCAGTTTCCGCTGCATGTGTGGCTGCCTGACTCGATGGAAGGTCCCACTCCCATTTCTGCGTTGATTCACGCGGCCACGATGGTGACTGCTGGCATTTTCATGGTATCGCGCATGTCGCCTTTGTTTGAATTGTCAGACACCGCTCTGAATTTCATCCTGGTGATTGGTTCCATCACAGCGCTGTTCATGGGTTTCCTGGGCATCATCCAAAACGACATCAAGCGCGTGGTCGCTTATTCCACGCTGTCGCAGCTGGGTTACATGACGGTGGCATTGGGCGCTTCTGCTTATTCTGTGGCCGTGTTCCATCTGATGACGCACGCGTTTTTCAAGGCTCTGCTGTTCTTGGGCGCTGGCTCCGTCATCATGGGCATGCACCACAACCAAGATATCCGCTGGATGGGCGGGGTACGCAAGTACATGCCGATCACCTGGATCACTTCGTTGCTTGGTTCCCTGGCGTTGATTGGTACTCCGCTGTTCTCGGGTTTCTACTCCAAGGACAGCATCATTGAGGCCGTGCATTTCAGCCATCTTCCTGCTGCTGGGTTCGCGCATTTCGCGGTGCTGGCTGGCGTCTTCGTGACCGCGTTCTATTCGTTCCGCATGTATTTCTTGGTCTTCCATGGCAAGGAGCGGTTTGACCAGAACCCTGATGCTCACCATGGTGACCACCACGGGCATGATGACCATCATGAGCCCCACGAATCTCCTTGGGTGGTGACGGTTCCTCTCGTGCTACTGGCCATCCCATCGGTGGTGGTGGGTTTCATGTTCATTCAGCCCATGTTGTTTGGCGATTTCTTCAAAGACGTGATTTTTGTGGATGCAGCCAAGCACCCTGCAATGGCCAAACTGGGCGAGATTTTCCACGGCCCCGTGGCGATGGCGTTGCACGGTCTCCAAACTGCACCGTTCTGGCTGGCTTTAGCTGGGGTGGCCTTGTCGTACTACATGTACATGGTCAACCCCGCTTTGCCCGCAGGCATCAAGGCGCGCGTACAGCCTCTGTACCGCCTGCTGGAAAACAAGTACTACCTCGACTGGATCAACGAGAACATCTTGGCTAAGGGAGCTCGTGCCTTGGGTGTTGGCCTCTGGAAGGTCGGCGATCAGGCCATCATCGATGGAGGGGTGGTGAACGGCTCGTGGAAGCTGGTCGGCGCTATTTCTGGCGTGGTGCGCTGGGTTCAGTCGGGCTTTATCTTCCACTACGCCTTGGTGATGATTCTGGGTGTGTTCGCACTGATGACTTGGTTTGTCTGGGGCGACTTCTTCATGCAACTCATCAAATAAGGAAAACAACAAAATGAGTTCGTTGTTGAGTCTCGCAATCTGGACGCCTATCGTTTTTGGTGCCGTTTTGCTCGCTTTGGGGCGCGATGAGCACGCGCGTGCAGTGCGTTGGATTGCATTGATTGGTGCGCTGGCCGGTCTGCTGGTGACCCTGCCTTTGTATGGCGGCTTTCAGACGGGTACTGCTGCCATGCAGTTCGTGGAGAAAGCGGTTTGGATCGAGCGCTTCAATATCAACTACCACCTGGGCGTTGACGGTATTTCGTTTTGGTTCGTGCCCCTGACAGCTTTCATCACAGTGATTGTGGTGTTGGCCTCCTGGGAGTCCATTACAGAGCGCGTCAACCAGTACATGGGCGCTTTCCTGATTTTGTCGGGGCTGATGATTGGCGTGTTCACGGCCTTGGACGGCATGTTGTTCTACGTCTTTTTTGAAGCCACGCTGATCCCGATGTACCTGATCATCGGTATCTGGGGTGGTCCAAACAAGATCTACGCGGCCTTCAAGTTCTTCCTGTACACGCTGCTCGGCTCCCTGTTGATGCTGATCGCGCTGATCTACCTGTACAACCAATCAGGTGGCAGCTTTGATATTGCAGCCTGGCACAAGATGCCACTGAGCAGCACGGCCCAGACACTGTTGTTCTTCGCTTTCTTTGCAGCGTTTGCAGTCAAGGTGCCGATGTGGCCTGTGCACACTTGGTTGCCTGACGTGCACGTGGAGGCTCCTACGGGTGGTTCCGCCGTGCTGGCGGCCATCATGCTGAAGCTGGGCGCCTATGGTTTCCTGCGCTTCTCGTTGCCCATTGCCCCAGATGCCTCGCGCGAATGGGCATGGCTGATGATTGCACTGTCTTTGGTCGCTGTGATCTATGTCGGTTTGGTCGCCATGGTCCAGAAAGACATGAAGAAACTGGTGGCGTACTCTTCGGTCGCACACATGGGCTTTGTCACGCTGGGCTTCTTCATCTTCAATGACCTGGGCGTCTCTGGCGGCTTGGTTCAGATGATTGCGCACGGCTTTGTGTCGGGTGCCATGTTCCTGTCCATTGGTGTGTTGTACGACCGCGTTCACTCGCGTGAGATTGCTGCCTATGGTGGCGTCGTCAACACCATGCCCAACTTCACTGCGTTTGCATTGTTGTTTGCCATGGCCAACTGCGGGCTGCCGGGCACTGCCGGTTTTGTGGGCGAGTGGATGGTGATTCTGGGCGCTGTCAAAGCGAATTTCTGGATTGGCCTGGCTGCTGCAACCGCGTTGATTTTTGGCGCTGCCTACACACTGTGGATGTTCAAGCGTGTCTATCTGGGCCCCGTGGGAAACAGCCACGTCAAGGAACTGACCGATATCGGCAGCCGCGAGTTTCTGATTTTGTCGCTGTTGGCGATTGCCGTCCTGGCAATGGGCTTGTACCCACGCCCCTTCACGGATGTGATGGATGCCTCGGTGGCTGAATTGCTCAAGCATGTGGCCCTGCAAAAGCTGAACTGACCGACAGACAGAACAGAGAGATTTGAGATGATTGACAACATCAGCTGGCTTGCGGTCTACCCCGAGATCGTGCTTCTTGTGATGGCCTGCGTGATCGCGCTGGTTGACCTGTGGGTGAAGAGCCCCCGTCGCACGGCAACCTATGTGCTGACCATGCTGACACTGGCTGTGGTGGCTGCCCTCGAAGGTGTCTACGCCAGCAGTGGCAACACCTTTTATGGTTTCGGCAACATGGTGGTCAGTGACGCCATGGGCAATTGGCTCAAGTGCTTTGCCACGATTGCAGTCATGGTGACCTTGGTCTACTCACGCCCCTACGCTGCAGACCGCGACATGCTGCGCGGCGGCGAAATGTTCACGCTGTCGATGTTTGCCTTGCTGGGCATGTTCATCATGATCTCAGGCAACAACTTCCTGGTCATTTACCTGGGCTTGGAGCTGCTGACGCTGTCCAGCTACGCCCTGGTGGCCTTGCGCCGCGACAATGCGACCGCGACCGAAGCGGCCATGAAGTATTTCGTGCTGGGTGCCATGGCCAGCGGTTTCTTGCTCTACGGCCTGTCCATGCTCTACGGCGCCACAGGTTCTTTGGATATCGGGCAAGTGTTCAAGGCCGTGCTTTCGGGTCAGGTCAAGCACCAGGTGCTGGTGTTCGGTTTGGTGTTTGTCGTGGCTGGCTTGGCCTTCAAGCTGGGTGTGGTTCCCTTCCACATGTGGATTCCTGATGTGTACCAAGGTGCTCCCACAGCCATCACACTGATGATCGGTAGCGCACCCAAGCTGGCTGCGTTCGCCATCACCATGCGCTTGCTGGTAGACGGACTGCTGCCTTTGGCCATCGATTGGCAGCAAATGTTGGCGGTGCTCGCCATCGGCTCGCTGTTGATTGGTAATCTGGCCGCCATCGCGCAGACCAATCTCAAACGGATGCTGGCGTACTCGACCATTTCCCAAATGGGCTTTGTGTTGCTGGGTCTGCTGTCCGGGGTGATCAACGGGCAGGTGAATTCGGCCGTGGCGGAGAACGCATACAGCGCTTCGATGTTCTACGTCGTGACCTACGTGTTGACTACCTTGGCCACCTTCGGTGTCATTCTGCTGTTGGCTCGCGAAGGTTTTGAAAGCGAAGAGATCTCGGATCTGGCGGGTCTCAACCAGCGCAGCCCCTTGTACGCAGGTGTGATGGCTATCTGCCTGTTCTCCATGGCTGGTATTCCTCCACTGGTGGGCTTCTACGCCAAGCTGGCGGTGCTGCAGTCGTTGCTGGCTTCTGGGCAGACCGCTTATATCGCGCTGGCCGTGTTTGCCGTGGTCATGTCGCTGATCGGTGCGTTCTATTACCTGCGCGTCGTGAAGGTGATGTATTTCGACGCGCCATTGACCGCCACCAGCGTATCCGCTCCGCTCGACGTTCGGTTTGTCTTGACTTTGAACGGCGCACTGGTGCTGGTGTTGGGCTTGTTGCCAGGCGGTTTGATGGCACTGTGCGCTGACGCTATCGTCCGCGCCCTGGCGACCTGAGGCGTCTGTGTCACAGACCGGTGCCATTTGGCTGGTGATTTTGGCTGCTCTGGTGGCGGCCAACTTGCCTTTCCTCAACCACCGGGTGGCGTTGGTGGGGCCTGTGGCTTCGCCTCGCAAAGGGTTGCTCATCCGTTTGGTGGAACTGGTCGTCTTGTACTTTCTGGTGGGCGGCTTTGCGATGTTGCTGGAGCGTCGTGCTGGCCAGAATGCTCCCCAGGGGTGGGAGTTCTACGCCATCACCGGTACCTTGTTTCTCACGCTGGCGTTTCCGGGCTTTGTGTACCGGTACCTTTTGCGCCGCCATAGCTAAGCCTGCCGAGCTTTTTCCTTCTGAGCGACTGTCACCATGAAGGTGTTGGATCTGCACTGCCGTAGCGAACATGTCTTTGAAGGCTGGTTTGCGTCAGAGGAAGACTTCCAGTCCCAGCTTGGCAAAGGGCTGGTTCAGTGCCCTCTGTGTGGGGATGACCAGATACAAAAACGCCTCAGCGCTCCGCGCCTGAATTTGCGCGCTTCGGCGTCAGCCAGTGCGCAGGTGCCCACCGCCGAACCTTCGCCACCGCCTCAGCTACCCTCAGACGCTTCGCAGGCTGCGGCGTGGCTGCAGCGGATGCGGCAAGCTGTTGCTCAGTCTGAGGATGTGGGCGAACGCTTCACCGAAGAAGCCCGAAAAATGCATTGGGGTGAAGCTGACCAACGCCCCATTCGTGGGCAAGCAAACATTGATCAAACGCTGCAGCTGCTGGAAGAGGGCATTCCGGTGCTGCCGCTGCCCCCAGCACTGAAAGAGCCACTGCAATAGACGCTTGCCCGGGTCTGCGCCGCTGCTTTCGAGGGGGGAGGGCCGGGCGTGGTGCAAGAGCTCTGCCACTGTGCGTATCCAGCACGGTGGGGTGCTGTCTGCACCGAAGCTGTTCGCGCCATCTCTTCCTTTTATGCCCAGCTTAGGCCCGCCGTTGTGGGGTTTGGCCTTATATCGGTATCTTGCGAGCGGTAGCGTGCCGTCAGATCGGCCGCTCGCATCCGCGCAGCAACCATCCTGAAGTCGTGGAAATGCGTAGATACATGCAGGCGGGGGAACTTCATAATTTGCAAATGCTTACACACTTCAGTTGGTGATGTGTTTCAAACCCTGCGCGCCAGATTGATCGCTATTTGCGTAGCAATCACCGTTTTCTCTCTTTTGACGCTGGCCCTGGCCACCTTTTTCATGGTGCGCAAGGACACGCTGACGCAGCTCGATCACCGGGTGGGGCAGGTCACCCGATCACACGCCAACGAGTTGGCGGAATGGGTGCGTGAGAAGCAACGTATTACGGGCTCCCTGAAACTGGCGGTGGGCCAGTCAGAGCCTTTGCCATTTTTGCGGGCCGCCAAACAGGCCGGCGCGTTCGACGACACGTATTTTGTGTAAGCCGACAAGCGCAATATCTTTGACCACCCCATGCCCGAGGGCTACGACGGCACCGCCCGGCCTTGGTACAAGCAGGCAGCGCAGGCCGGTGCGCCGGTGCTGACGCCTGCCTATGTGGACGCGAGCCTGGCAAGCTCACCATCACCTTCGCTGAACCCGTAGGCCCCGCAGGTCAACCCACGGCTGAGGTGGGTACCGACATGCATCTGGACACGGTGACCAAAAAAGTGGCCGCCATTCGTCCCATCTCCAAGAGCTTTGCCTTCCTGATTGATGGGGAAGGCAAACTGCTGGCCCACCCCAAGGCGGATCTGGCCCTGAAGCCCGCCTCAGAAATTGCCAAAGGCATTGATGCTGGCATGCTCACGAACCTGGCCTCTGACAGCACGCGTGCCGATGTGTTGATCGACGGCGCAGACCAGATGCTCTACGCAGCCAAGGTGGAAGGCACTCCATGGACCCTGGCCATTGCCATCGATCGCGCCGAAGCCACCCATGCCGTCACCGTGATGCTGCAGATCGCTGGCCTGATCACCGTGCTCAGCGTCTTGGTGGCTGTGGCACTGCTGACAGTGGCCGTGAGCCGCCAGCTGCGTCGTCTGGGCCTGGTCAGCGATGCGCTGCGTGACATCGCATCGGGTGAGGGCGATCTCACACGCCGTCTGGAAACCCAGGGCAAGGACGAGCTGGCCGCCATTGCCACGTCGTTCAACCAGTTCGTGGACAAGATCGCCAAGGTGCTGGTCAGCATCCGCGAATCTTCGGAGTCGGTGCGCTTGGCCTCGACCGAGATTGCCAGCGGCAACCAGGATTTGTCGGCACGCACTGAACAGCAAGCAGGCTCGCTGGAAGAAACCGCCGCCGCCATGGAAGAGCTGACGGCTACGGTGCAGCAAAACGCCGCCAATGCCCGTCAAGCCAACGAGCTGGCCACTGGCGCTTCGCAAGTGGCTTCGCACGCCAGCACGGTGGTGGGCCAGGTGGTGGAGACCATGGGGGGCATCGATGCATCGGCCCGCAAGATCGTGGACATCATTGGTGTCATTGACGGCATTGCTTTCCAGACCAACATCCTCGCCTTGAACGCGGCCGTGGAGGCTGCCCGCGCGGGTGAGCAAGGTCGCGGCTTCGCCGTGGTGGCGTCTGAGGTGCGCACGCTGGCCCAGCGCAGCGCCACAGCCGCCAAGGAGATCAAGGAGCTGATCAGCGAATCGGCCTCGCAAGTGGAGGCAGGCAGCAAGCTGGTGCAAGAGGCTGGCGCCACCATGGACAAGGTGGTGGAAAGCGTGCGCAAGGTCACCACCATCGTGGCCGACATCAGCCTGGCCAGCCAGGAGCAAAGCACAGGCTTTGCCGAGGTGGGCAGCGCCGTGACGCTGATGGACCAGGCCACCCAGCAAAACGCTGCCCTGGTGGAAGAAGCCACCGCTGCCGCGCAATCGCTGCAACACCAGGCGGTGGCACTGGCAGAAGCCGTAGCAGGCTTCAAGCTTGACAACGGCACCGCTGGTTCATGGGGTAGCAGCGCTGCACCCCAACGGGGGAAGGCTTTGGCTTTGAGCCAGGACTGAGTTCTTCACGTTGGGCGCGTGGTGGCGCGCCGTTCAAAGAGCCTGCGGCTACCAGCCCCAGGCTCTTTTTTTCGGGCATGGCTTAACCCACCGCGCTGGGGTTGGCCCAAAGGCATTTCCGCTACAGCCGCATAGCCTTGGTGTACCCCGTCATCTCCAGATAACCACGGCCTGCCGCTTGGCCATTGGCATGGGTCAGATCCGACAACCCCTCCCAATACACTGCGCCGGTGGACGCACTGCTGTCCAGCTCTTGCGCATCCAGCAATGCATTCACCGTGTAGGTGCCGACCGGGGTTTGCACCTCCCACTGCACTGGGTAGCGGGCGTCGCTTTGGGGGCTGGTCCACCACCGCAGCGGGCGCCACGATACGTCGGTGGCTGAGAACACCTGTGGCGTTATCTGGCCCGCGCCTCTGAACGATCCACCAGCCCACAGCGCCGATCCATCGGCGCGCCGCAGCTGGAAGGCCGTGAGCGCATTGCCGTCGTGCAGGTTCATCCCGATCCAGTCCCACCCCACTGCATCGTCTGCCAGCAGGGCTTCGCTCCATTCATGGTCCATCCAGGCGCGTGCGGGCCGGGTGGGATCAATGGGCAGGGTGCGGCCGCCCACCACCATGCTGCCGCTCACGGCCAGCTGGGGCTGGCTGTAGTAGTAGCTGGCCTGCTCGGCCAACGGCCCCTTGCGCGACAAACCCCGCTGCCCTTGCAGCAACAAGGGTTGGGTGGATTCAAACTGCAATTGCAAGCCAAATTGCTCACCCGTGATCCGTGCGGTATAGCGGCTCGCAGTTGCATCCGCGCCAGGGCTCGGCGCGTTCTGCCGCAGCAAGCTCCAGTCGCGCAGTCGCACCGCCGTGTCGGCTTCGCTGGCTTCAGCCACGCCAAACCCGGCGCGCGCCACGCGCTGGTCGTGCAGCAGCTTTTGCCCCTGCACATCGGTAATGGCTGCGTGGGCAAACAGCAGCTGCTTGGCGGCAAACGCTGAGCGCATGGTTTGTGTGGCATCCATGCGCGAGCGGAAAAACGTCACCTGAAACCCCCATGGCCGCCCATCCGCAAACGCGTGCCCGGTGATGTACCACCACTCGGTGCGCAGGTCAGGGTGGCTGCCGTGGTCGCGCGGAAACCGCAAGGTCTTCGCTGGCAACGCCAAGCCATCACGCGCCGTGGTGGCACCGGCCACGGCCAATGCCCAGGCCAGCCACTGCCGCCGGGCAAAGCGTGGTGGCATGCCCGCCGCTGTGGGGGGCTGTGGCCAAGGGGGCAAGCCAGCCATGGCGTCAGGCCAGCAGCGCGTTCAGGCGCTGCTCTGCGCTGGCGCAGTCGCCCATCGTCTGGTGCACCCAGTCGCAGTTGTAGTACGTGGGCAAATACCGCTCCCCCGCATCGCACAGCAGTGACAAGATGGAGCCGCTCTCGCCCCGCTCGCGCATCTCATGCGCCAGCGTGAGCATCGCCACAAAGTTGGTGCCGGTGGATGGCCCCACGCGCCGCCCCAGCAGTTGCGACAGCACCCGCATCGCTGCCACCGAATCCACATCCGCTACATCCACCATGCGGTCTACCAGCGTGCGGACAAAGCTGGGCTCCACCCGTGGGCGGCCAATGCCCTCGATGCGCGAGCCGGGGGCCGTCAGGCTGGCATCGCCCGTGCGGTGGTAGGCGCTGAACACCGAGCCCGCCGGGTCGGCCACGCACACCTGCGTGGCGTGCCGCTGATAGCGCACATAGCGGCCAATGGTGGCGCTGGTGCCGCCCGTGCCTGCGCCCACCACAATCCAGCGCGGCACGGGGTGCCGCTCGCGCGCCATCTGGGTGAACATGCTCTCGGCAATGTTGTTGTTGCCCCGCCAGTCGGTGGCCCGCTCGGCATAGGTGAACTGGTCCATGTAATGCCCGCCCGTCTCCGCCGCCACGGCGCGGGCTGCGGCATACACCTCACCCGCACTCTCCACCAGGTGACAGCGCCCACCGTGAAACTCGATTTGCGCAATCTTCTCGGGCGAGGTGCTGCGCGGCATCACCGCCACAAACGGCAAGCCCAGCAGCCGCGCAAAGTAGGCCTCGCTCACCGCCGTGGAGCCGCTCGACGCCTCCACCACCGTCGAGCCCTCATGCAGCCAGCCATTGCACAGCGCGTACAAAAACAGCGACCGCGCCAGCCGGTGCTTCAGGCTGCCCGTGGGGTGCGTGGATTCGTCTTTGAGGTACAGGTCAATGCCGTGCGCAGCAAAGGCGAGCAGGCGCAGCGGGATCAGGTGGGTATCGGCGCTGCGTTGGTAATCGGCTTCGATGCGGGCGATGGCTTCGTGGAGCCAGGGGGAGGGGAAGGTCATGGGAGTGATTCTCGGACAGACGGCCAAAAAGCAGTCTGTAGACATTTACTTATCTGAAAGATTCAGATGGCGTTCGGTCATGCAGTCGTAGCGAACGTGCGACTGTAGCTCCGCGGGCTTTGGCCAACTTGCTTCGGTAGTGTTGATTGGTGGCCTCAAGGTTGGAGCTTCTTTAGAACCTCATCCGTTTCACGCCAAACCGCCAGGCCCAGCGCCGCGCCTGTGCTGCCAGCTAGGTTGAGACAGCGGATGCCGACGCTTCCGATCTGGCTCGCGTCACAGTGCCTTCGAATGCTATGAAAAAATAGCTGCCTGCGCTTTTGCATAGCGCGCTACAGGCACAAATCGTTAGAAATTTCGGGCCATACCATGTTGGGGCGCAGACTCGGCAGAGTCACAGCCTTTTCGCTGTCACCTGCCGATGGGTCATGAGCGCGCGCCGGATGAGGCGACGATGTAGCGCAGTAGGCACCTCCCGGAAAGAGGCTTGCCCCCAGCGTGCAAGCCGCAGCGCCTACTCAGCGCGTTCAATCCACCAAGTCACATCGCCGGGCGGAACCACGCCCAGCACCTTCCCGTCCTGTTTGACGAAGTTGGTGCAGCGCTCCTCCACGCGCTGTTTGTTCCAGCGCACGCAATACCCGGCGTCGCCGTTTCTGCGCCAGGTGCCGATGTCGTTGTAGCCCTTGCGGGCAACTGCGGAGTTATCGGGCTTCAGGTGGATTTCCACGATCAAGCCGCTTTTGCCATTGGTGGCTTTGAAGGGCTGGGCGATCATTTGGTCGAATTCGTCTTTCGACAAAGCAGGGTTGTTCGCAAACGCGTTGGCCGACAGCAAAAGGGCAGCGGTCAGCAGGGCAGGTCGAAGATTCATCGGTGGCTCCCTCAGTGGTTGGAGGGCCTCAGGGTAGTGAGTACCTGCAGGGCGGTCAAGGTGTGGGGCGGCGCATGGGGGTTGCGATTCGTTCAGCGCATCTCGGTGTGTCTGCGCAAACGGCGAGCCATGGGAAGGGCTGTCTCACCAATCCTCCTTCACCGCCATCACCGCATCCCTCCCCGCCGCCGCCCTTCCAGCCAGCCACGCCGTCACCGTCCCCGACACCACCACCGCAGCGCACAGCGCCCACAAGCGCGGCGCGGGGATGTTCATCTCCATCGTCCAGTGAAAGCTCTGCGGGTTGACCACATACACCAGCACCACGGACACGGCCAGGCCCAGCAGCACGCCAGCGATGGCCCCAATGCCCGTCCACGCTGCGCCTTCGCCCGCCACCACCGCCAGGATCTGGCGGCGGGTGAGGCCCAGGTGGGCGAGCAGGCCGAATTCTTTGCGGCGGGCCAGCACCTGGGCGCTGAAGCTGGCGGCCACGCCGAAGAGGCCGATGCCGATGGCCACGGCCTGCAGCCAGTAGGTGACGGCGAAGCTGCGGTCAAAGATTTGCAGCGAGCGTTCGCGGATGGATTGGGCGGAGACAAATTCGACCAGGGGCGGATTGCCATCCGCGCTGTGGTTGGCGGCACCCGAGTCGCTGGTGCCCGTTGGCGTTGCCGCGCTGGCTTGCTGCGCTGCGCTGCGAATGCGGCTTTGCAGTGCGGCCATGTCCACCCCGTCGGCAGGCCACAGGGCCAGGTCGCTGATGCGGGTGTCGCCGGTCAGGCGCTGGTAGGCGGCGCTGTCCAGGGTGATGGCGCCGGTCTGGCGCACATAGTCGCGCCACACGCCTGCTATAAAAAACGTAGCTGCCTGCGCTTGATTAGCGGGCGTTGCAGGCATAAAAGCCTTGGAAAGCTCGGGCCACGCCTGGCCGGGTCGCACGCCATACAGGTCCACCACCGCTTCGCTCACATACACGCCGATCTGCCCGGCAGGCACGGGCAGGGCGGCGCCGGTGAGGGGCAGCACCTGGGCGGGGTCGGTGCCCAGCGGGCGGCTGAGCACGGTGAGGGCGGGGCGGGCAGCGCTCAGCTGCAGGGGGCTGGTGCGCAGGGGCGATACCTTGTCCACGCCCGGCAGACGGGCCACGGCTTCGGCAAAGCCGGGGGGCAGCAGGGCGGCGTCGCCGCCCGCGGCTTGCAGGGGCGAGCGCACGTACAGCGGCGAGGGCAGCACCGCGTCCAGCCACTGGATGACCGAGCCGCGAAAGCTGGCCACCATCACCGTCAGCGCCACGGCCAGGCTCAGGCTAGCCACCACGCCGCCCACGGCAATGGCGGCGGTGCCGCGCATGCGGCGGGCACGCTCCAGCGCCAGCAGGGTGAGCGGGTGGCGCGCTGCCAGCGGCTGCAGCCGCTGCAGCAGCCAGGCCACGCCCCAGGGCAGCAGGGCAATGCCGCCCACCAGCAGCAGGCCAATCGCCACGTAGGCCGCCAATGGGATGCCAAAAATGGGCGGAAGCGCCGCCAATACAGCGCTAGCAGCTATCAAAAACATACCAACCCAGCCCCGCCCGGCGCGCCCGCTGGCACTGCCCAGGCCTTTCAGGGTCTGCGCGGGCGGCAGGGCCTGCGCGGCGCGGGCGGGCCACCAGCCGCCTGCCACGGCGGCGGCCACGCCCAGGCTGCCGTAGAGCAGGGCGGCGCTCAAGCTCCACTGCAGGCGGGGCTGCACCCCGGCAAAGTAGCCACCGCCCAGGTCACCGCCCAGTAACTGCAGTGCCGCGCTGGCCAGGGCCGTGCCCATTGCCAGCCCGGCCAGGCTGCCCACCACGCCCAGCAGCGCCGATTCGGCCAGCACCAGCGCCAGCCGCTGGCGCGGCGTGGCACCCAGCACGGCCAGCAGCGCAAACTGCGGCCCGCGCTGCGCCACGCTGAGGGCCAGCACCGAGAACACCAAAAACGCCCCGGTGAACAGCGCCACCAGCGCCAGCACGGTCAGGTTGACGCGGTAGGCGCGCGAGAGGTTGCTCACCCGCTGCGCCGCATCGCCGGGCTCGGCCAGCGTGGCTTGAGCGGGCCAGCCGGGCAGGGCTTGCAGCGCTTGTTTCAAGGCGCTGCGGTCGGTGCCGGGCTGCAGTTGCAGGTCGATGCGGGTGAGCTGGCCCACGCGGCCCAGCAGGTCTTGCGCGGCGCCAATGTCCATCACCGCCAGCGGTGCGCCGGGGGCGCTCACGGTGCCTGCGACTTGCACGGCCAGGGTGCGCAGGCCGGTTTGCAGTTGCAGCGTGGGGCGGGGCTGGCTGCCCTCGGGCGGCACGCCCAGCGACTGTAGCGCAGCGGGGTTGAGGTAAACGGTGGCGGGGGCAAAGAGGGCATCACGCGCCGCGCCTTCCCATGGCCTGGGCATGAGGGCTGGGGCCATGGCGGGCAGCAGCAGGGCATCGGCCCCCAGCAGGCGCAGGGCGGTGGGGGCTGTGGCCGGGCTGGTCTGCACCGCCGGGCTGGCCATGGCCGTGGCTTCCAGCACCGGGTTGGCGCGGGCTACGTCGGGGTGGGGGGCGATCTGGGCAAACAGGTCCTCGCCCAGCGTGCCCTGCATGGCGCGCACTTCCAGGTCGGGCTGGCCGTTCACGGCGCGCACGGCCTGCGAGAACTCGTCCAGCGCCGATGCGTTGATGACATGCACGGCAAACGCCAGCGCCACGCCCAGCATGACGGCGGCCACGGCGGCTGCGCTGCGCCAGGGGTGGTGGCGCAGGTCTTGCCACGAGAAGGTGCGAAGCAGTGCGAGCATGCGGGCATTGTGCAGGCCGACCTGCGCGGGGCGGTGACTGGGGCTTTTTGAGGCACATCAACCCGCGCATGTTGGCCCGGCAGGGGCTCTTGAAATGGCAGAACGCGGGCCGTAAATTGGAAGGGAAGGTGGTGGAGGTTTCTGCCTCTGGCTGCCTGCAGGTCTGGTGCCAGCCGTGCGCCAGAGATGTTGAATTCCACACAACTTTCAAGGAGCATCACCATGAGTTCTCTGATTCCCCGTGGCGGCAGTTTGCTGGACGAGTTCTTCAAAGATGTGGCGCCGGGTTTTTACGTGCGCCCGCTGCACGGCGACGGCCTGCCCTCGCCTGCACAGATCAAAGTGGATGTGAAAGAGTCTGATGGCGGCTACACCGTGCACGCCGAGGTGCCCGGCGTGGCCAAGGAAGACATTCATGTCTCGCTGGAAGGCAATGTGGTGAGCCTGCGCGCCGAGGTGCGCCAGCACGACCAGCAAACAGACGGCGAAAAGGTGCTGCGCTCAGAGCGCTACTTTGGCCAGGTGGCCCGCAGCTTTGCGCTGCCCGCCGATGTGGACGCCAGCCAGGCCAAGGCCAAGTACGACAACGGCGTGCTGACGCTGACCCTGCCCAAGAAGCAGGCCAGCAACGCGCAGCGCCTGCACATCGAGTAACCGAGGGCTTCAGCCCACCATGCCGCTGGCCGTCAGGCGCAGCACGCGGTCGGCCCGCGCAGCGGCAGCGTCAGAGTGGGTGACCAGCACCAGCGAGGCCCCTTGCTCGCGCGTCTGGGCGAGCAGCAAGTCCATGACTAGCGCGGCGGTGGTGGGGTCGAGGTTGCCCGTGGGCTCGTCGGCCAGCAGCAGGCCGGGGCGGTGCACCAGGGCGCGGGCAATGGCCACGCGCTGCAGTTGACCACCGCTGAGTTGTTGCGGCAGCCGGGTGCCCAGTGCGCCCAGGCCCACGGCATCGAGCATGGCCTGCACGCGGGCGGGGTCTGTCTGACCCAGCAGCATCAGCGGCAGGGCCACGTTCTGCGCCACGTCCAGGTGCGGCAGCACGTGAAAGGCCTGGAACACAAACCCCACATGGGCGCGGCGCCACAGGGCGCGGGCGGTGTCGTCCAAATCGGCCAGCCGGGTGGCGGTGCCATTGGCGGCGGTGTAAGTGATGTCGCCTTCGTCCCACTGGTCCAGCCCCGCCAGGCAGTTGAGCAGGGTGGATTTGCCCACCCCCGAGTCGCCCACGATGGCGACAAACTCGCCGGGCTGCACGGCGAAGTGGACCTGGGCAAACACGGGCGTGCCGCCGTAGTGCTTGCCCAGGTGCTGGACGGTAAGCGTGCTGTGGGTGGGCATGGGTGACAGGTCAGGCAGTGGCGGCGTTGCGCTCTGCCTGGTCCAGCCGAAGCAGCACGGCTTGCACCAGCTCGGCCACGGCGGTGGGGTGGTCGCAGGCAATGGCGTGGCGTTCGGGCATGCTGCGCAGCCATGTCACCTGGCGTTTGGCCAACTGGCGCGTGGCGACGATGCCGCGCTCGCGGAAGTGGGCGATGTTCAGCGGCGCATCGGGCCCCTTGCGGGCCTGGTAGTCCAGCTCTTCCCATGCCTGGCGGTAACCCACGCAGCGCATCGATGGCAGGTCGGCATGCAGGTCGCCGCGCGCACGCAGGGCGCGTACCTCGTCCATGAAGCCTGCCGCCAGCATGGCGTCAAACCTCTGGGCAATGCGTTCGTGCAGCCAGGCACGGTTGTTTGGTTCTAAGGAAAAAAGGGCTGTAGCGCTTGCTGCGCTTTCGCTGGATGCTCCTTTTTTTGTAGTGTGAAAGCTCGACAGCGGCTGGCCTGACACATGCCACACCTCCAGTGCGCGCTGAATGCGCTGGCTGTCGCCCGGTGCCAGGCGGGCGGCGGTGGTGGGGTCTACCTTGGCCAGCTCGGCGTGCATGCCGGGCCAGCCGATGGCCTGGGCCTGGGCTTCGAGCTGGGCACGCACCTCGGGGTTGGCGGCGGGCATGTCGTCAATGCCGTCCAGCAGCGCCTTGAAGTAAAGCATGGTGCCGCCCACCAGCAGGGGCAGGGCACCACGGGCGCGGATCTCGGCAATGAGGCGCGTGGCGTCTTGCACAAACTCGGCAGCGCTGTAGGCCTGCAGCGGGTCGCGGATGTCGATGAGGTGGTGGGGCACGGCGGCTCGCTCTGCCGCCGTGGGCTTGGCGGTGCCAATGTCCATGCCCCGGTACACCAGGGCCGAATCGACGCTGATGATCTCGACCGGCATGCGCCGCCCCAGCACGGCGGCCAGGGCCAGCGCCCCGGCGGTTTTGCCCGATGCGGTGGGGCCTGCCAGCGCAAGGTTGGGCAGGTGTTCAGGCAGCATGTCGCGGTTCTCCAAATTTTTGTACCAAGGTCCAGGACGTGGCGCCCAGCACCACCGACCACAAGAGCACGCCCTGCACCAGGGGCCATACGGTGCCATTGAGGTGCGAGCCCACCCAGCCACCGGTGGCAAAGGCGGCAAGCATCATCACGAACCCATTCATGGCCGATGCCACCCCAGCCGCTTGCGGAAATGGTGCCACCGAGCCTGTTTGCCCGCAGGGCTGGTGAATGCCATGCGCCACCATGAACAGGTAAAACGGTGCCAGCAGGGCCACCGGGTTTTGTGAGTCAGCCAACGCCACCAGGGCCAGGCCCGTGCCACCAGCCAGGCTCAAGGCCCCGGCAATGGCCACCGAGCGGCGCAGCCCCAGCCGCGCCAGCAGGTAGCGGCACACAAAGGTGCCGCAGAAGTAGGCCACGCTGGTGGACAGCATCACCCAGCCGTACTGCGTGCGGGTGAGCTGCAGCACTTCGATGAACACGAACGACGAGGCTGCGAGGAAGGTGAACAGACCGCCATAGGTGGCCGTGGTGAGCAGTGTGAAGGCCCAGAAGCTGGGGTGGCCCAGCACCAGGCGCCAGGTGCGCAGCAGTGTGCCGGGTTGCAGGGCCTGGGGGTTCTTGTGGGCAATGGTTTCGGGCATGCGCAGGGCCACCAGGGCCAGTGTGGCGGTGGCGTACACCGTCAGCGCCAGCAGGGCGGCGCGCCAGCCCAGCCACTGTGCCAGCAGGCCACCCACGGGGGCGCACAGGCAGGCCACGATGCCCAGCCCGGTAAGCGCCTTGGACATGGCACGCGCACCGGCCAGCGGGGTGTACAGGTCGCGCACGATGGCGCGTGCGCACATCACCACCGCGCCCATGGCTGCGCCTTGCAGCACACGCCACACGACCAGCAGGGCCATGCTGGGTGCCAGGGCGCTGCCCACCGATGCCGCCGCGTAAATGCCCAGGCCCGCCAGCAGCACAGGGCGGCGGCCAAAGCGGTCTGACAGCGGGCCCCACACCAGTTGCGAGCAGCCAAAGGCCAGCAGCAGGGCGCTGAGCGTGAGCTGCCCCGCTGCCACGGTGGCGCCCAGGTCGCGCGTCAAGGCGGGTAGCGCGGGCAGGTACAAATCGGTGGTGACGGGCTGAATGCTCAGCAGCAGCGCCAGCACCACGATGGCCAGGCTGGCGGAGGGACGGGAAGGCGTTGGAAGCGCGGCGCCGGCAGTGGCGGAAGGTGCAGACATAACCGGCTGAGCGTACCAGATGGTGCCGGGCCGCAGGCCCGTGCGGCCTTGTGATTCGCGGTGTGAATTCAGCGCGTGGGCAGGCGGAACAGCGAGGCCATCGCCTGCCGGTATTGGCCCTGGCCGATGGCGTTTGTGTTGTGGTGCGAGCCGCCTTCCACCAGCACGAATTGCTTGGGTTCCTGGGCGGCCTCGTACAGCTTGCGGCCCAGCGCGGGCTGGATCAGGCGGTCTTCGCTGCCGTGCACCACCAAGAGGGGCGAGCCAATCTCGCCCACCTTGCGCACCGACTCAAAGCGCTGCGTGATCAGCGGCGACACGGGCAGCCAGCCCCAGCGGAAGGTGCTCACCACGTTAGGAATGCTGGTGAAGGTGCCTTCCACCATCGTGCCCTGTTCGTCGTGCACCTGGTGCGCCAGTTCGATGGCAATGGCGCCGCCCAGCGAGTGGCCAAAGATGTAGCGGGGGCGGTTGGGGTATTGGGCGGCCAGCCATTGCCAGGCGGCGCGTGCATCCTCGGCGGAAGACGCTTCAGACGGCAGCCCGGCGCTGCTTTTACCAAAGCCCCGGTAGTCAATCGCCAGCACCGAAAAGCCCAGCTCGTGCATGCGCCGAATGCGGCCGGACGAGCCCGCCACGTTCCAGCGCGCGCCATGCAGGTACAGCAGCACGGGCGCATCAGCCTGCGGCTGCGGCAGCCACAGGCCATGCAGTTGCTCGGGCCTGCCGTCGGCCTGCGTCGGCAATTCAATCCACACATCCTGCATGCCTTCGGTGGACTGCGCGCCGCCCCAGCTGCGGTCGCTGGGCTGAAAAATCCATTCGCGCTGTTTGGCGTCAAGCGTGGCGCAGCCCACGCTCACGGCCGCTACCAGGGCCAGCGAGAGAACAAGAGGGGTTCTTTTCATCCTCGGGGTGACTCGCGCATCACCACAAAGTTCGCCATCCGTGAACTGCACGGTGAAGGGGCGAGGCGTGGCGTTGACTGCATGCCCGCCAGCCGCCTGGTAGCGCCGGGTGAGTTCCTCGTCAGAGGTCAGCACGATGGGCGGCATGAGCTGAATGCTCTTGATGGCCGAGAAAGGCAGCGTGATGGCGGCAGCCCCTTCGTGCGGCATCAGCACGGTCAGCTGTTCCTGAAGGTCAAACCGCTCCAGTGCACCGTGGCGGGTTTCGTCTGCCGTGGTGAAGACGATGGCCCCTGCCCCCGCAAGGGTGGCATCCCCTGCGGCGTCCCGAAAAAACGGCGGAAACGGCCAGTGCTGCATCAGCGCGCCTGCCGTCAAGCCAACCGTGCGGCCGACTGGATGGGCGAGGATGTGTCGATGGACAGATCGCCGACATCTTGCGTCGAAACCCCCGCTGCCAGTCGCACGCGCAGTGCCAGGTCGGTACGCGAATCGGCGTTGTGCAGCGCTTCGTCCAGCGAAATACGGTCTTCGGTGTAGAGCTGGTACAGCGCCTGGTCAAAGGTGCACATGCCAATCTCGGTGCTGCGTGCCATCGCTTCCTTGATGCCCGAGAACTCGCCTTTGGCGATCAGGTCGGAGATGTAGGAAGAGTTGAGCATCACTTCCACCGCCGGCACCAGCTTTTCGTGCAGACCGGGAATCAGCCGCTGCGATACCACGCCCGCCAGGTTCAGGCTCAGGTCCACCAGCAACTGCCGGTGCGCTTCTTCGGGGAAGAAGTTGATCACCCGCTCCATCGCCTGGTTGGCATTGTTGGCGTGCAGTGTGGACAGGCACAGGTGCCCCGTTTCGGCGTAGGCAATCGCCTGCTTCATGGTGTTGCGGTCGCGGATTTCGCCGATCATGATCACGTCGGGCGCCTCGCGCAGGGCGTTCTTCAGGGCTTCTTCGTACGAATGGGTGTCAATGCCCACCTCGCGCTGGTCTACCACCGAGAGCTTGTGGGCGTGCAGAAACTCCAGCGGGTCTTCAATGGTGAGGATGTGGCCCGTGGCGTTTTCGTTGCGGTAGTTGAGCATGGACGCCAGCGTGGTCGATTTGCCCGAACCCGTGGCGCCCGTCACCAGCACCAGGCCGCGCTTGCGCATCACCAGCTTTTCCAGCACAGGCGGCAGGCCCAGGGCCGCCAGGGGCGGTATCTTGTTCTTGATGTAGCGAATCACCATGCCGGTCTCGCCGCGCTGCACGAACACGTTCACCCGGAAGCGCCCCAGGTTTTCGGCCGAGATCGAGAGATTCATCTCCATCTTGGCTTCGAACTCGCTGATCTGGCGCTCATTCATCGAATAGGCCAGTTGCTTGACCTGCCCCAGGCGCAGCGCGGGCATTTTCAGCGGGTGGGTGATGCCCTCGATCTTCAAGTTGACGGGGGCCCCCACACTGAAGAACAGGTCAGAACCTGCCTTCTCGACCATGAGATTGAGGAAGCTGAAAATTTCCACGCGCGCATCTCCCACGCGCGCGTCTACGACTTGAGGAAAGGGGTTACCTTTGCTGACATGTCGTCCAGCGGGTGAGCATACTGGTATCGGTATATCCAACGCCACGCCCATGAAAAAAGGGGCCGAAGCCCCTTGGTGTTGACCGGCAGGCGCCACTCGGCGCCTTGTGCGGTACTTGGCGTCAGACCACGCCTTGTGCCAGCATGGCGTCGGCCACCTTCACGAAGCCCGCCACGTTGGCGCCGTCGATGTAGCTCACGCTTCCATCGGCGCGCTTGCCGTACTTCAGGCAGGCGCCGTGGATGCCTTGCATGATATGCAGCAGACGGGCATCCACTTCTTCGCGGGTCCAGCTCATGCGCATGGCGTTCTGGCTCATTTCCAGGCCGGAAGTGGCCACGCCACCGGCGTTGGATGCCTTGCCGGGGGCGTACAGCACGCCAGCGGCTTCGAAGGCCTTGGCCGCTTCGATGGTCGAAGGCATGTTCGCGCCTTCAGCCACGCACAGCACGCCGTTCTTGATGAGCAGCTGGGCGTCGTTCTCGTCCAGCTCGTTCTGCGTGGCGCAGGGCAGGGCGATGTCCACGGGCACATGCCAGGGGCGCACACCCGCTTCAAACTTCACACCGGTGCGGGCAGCGTAGTCACTCACGCGGCCGTAGTGGTGGTTCTTCACGTCCATCAGGATGGCCAGCTTCTCTGGGGTGAAGCCGTCTTCATCAATGATGGTGCCGCTGGAGTCGGACACGGTGACGACCTTGGCGCCCAGTTCCATGGCCTTTTCGACGGCGTACTGGGCCACATTGCCCGAGCCGGACACCGACACGCGCATGCCCTTGAAGGACTTGCCGCGGGTCTTGAGCATTTCGTCGGCAAAGTACACGGTGCCGTAGCCCGTGGCTTCAGGGCGGATCAGCGAGCCGCCGAAGCTCAGGCCCTTGCCGGTGAACACGCTGGCAGCGTTGTTGGCCAGCTTCTTGTACATGCCGGCCATGTAGCCCACTTCGCGGCCACCTACGCCGATGTCGCCTGCAGGCACATCGGTGTCGGGGCCCACGTGGCGGTACAGCTCGGTCACGAAAGCCTGGCAAAAGCGCATGACTTCTGCGGGGCTCTTGCCCTTGGGGTCGAAGTCGGATCCGCCCTTGCCGCCGCCCATGGGCAGCGTGGTCAGCGCGTTCTTGAAGGTTTGTTCAAAAGCCAGGAACTTCAGCACCGACAGGTTCACCGAGGGGTGGAAGCGCAGGCCGCCCTTGTAGGGGCCAATGGCCATGCTGTGCTGGATGCGATAGCCGCGGTTGACCTGCACGGTGCCGTGGTCGTCCGTCCAGGACACGCGGAACATCACCACGCGCTCGGGTTCGACCAGACGCTCCAGCAGACCTTGCTCTGCGTAGCGAGGATTCTTCTCGATGAAAGGCCACAGGCTTTCCATCACTTCCGTGACAGCTTGCAGGAATTCAGGTTGACCGGGATTGCGAAGAGCCACCTGCGAAAGGAAGCTGCCAACGGAGTCGTATTTCATGGTTGAAGAGGCTTGTGGAGGTCAAAAAAATGCAGCCGTTGCATGCTGCAATGCGACATTATGTCAAAGCGTCATAAGGTCATGCTGAAGATCTGCACAAGCTTGGTGAATGGGTGGCTTCTTTGCATTGAATTGGTGCTCGAATGCACCGCCGTGGGGTGTGAATGGCGGCGGCCAAGGTAGGGTGCTTACCCCTATGCACCGTCATGGTGTTGTCACAGAATGCCTCCACAGTCGGCCGGTTCACTACACGCATACCAAGAGGAGAAGCGCTCATGCACACATTCAGCATTCGTCCTGCGGCCCTGGCGCTGACGGCAGCCCTGGCGTTGGCAGCCTGCGGCGGCAGCGACAGCCCCAGCTACCCCACACTCAACGGCGACACCCCCTTGGTGATTGGCCACCGCGGCGCCAGCGGCTACCGGCCTGACCACACGCTTGAAAGCTACAAGCTCGCCATCGACATGGGTGCCGACTTCATCGAGCCCGACCTGGTGGCCACCAAGGACGGCGTGCTGGTGGCCCGCCACGAGCCCAACATCACCGGTACCACCGACGTGGCCACCCGCCCCGAATTCGCCAGCCGCAAGACCACCAAGAACGTGGACGGCGTGAACGAAGAAGGCTGGTTCGTCTCTGACTTCACCCTGGCCGAACTCAAGACCCTGCGCGCCGTCCAGCCCCTGTCGGACCGTGACCAGTCGTACAACGGCAAGTTCCAGATTCCCACGTTTGAAGAAGTGCTCGACCTGGCCAAGGCCGAAGGCACCAAGGCCGGCCGCACCGTGGGCGTGTACCCTGAAACCAAGCACCCCACCTTCCACGCCAAGCTGGGCCTGCCGCTGGAAGACCGCCTGCTGGCCGTGCTGGCCAAGTACGGTTACACCACCAAGGCATCGCCGGTGATCGTGCAGTCGTTCGAGGTGTCCAACCTCAAGTACCTGCGCACCAAGACCCAGGTTCGCCTGGTGCAGCTGGTGGATGCCAACGACGTGAACGCCGATGGCAGCATGGACCTCACGGCCCCCTACGACAAGCCCTATGACTTTGCCGTGGCCGGCGACTCGCGCACCTTTGCCAGCCTGCTGACCCCTGCAGGCCTGAAGGAAATCAAGACCTACGCCGATGGCATTGGCCCCTGGAAGCCATACCTGATCCCTTCCAAGCAGGTGGACGCCAACAAGGACGGCAAGCCCGACGACTTGAACGGCGACGGCAAAATCGACGAGCGCGATCGCGTGATGATGCCTGCTACTTCCGTGGTGAAGGACGCCCACGCCGCAGGCCTGTTCGTGCACGCCTACACCTTCCGCAATGAAGCCAAGCGCCTGGCGTCGGACTTCAAGGGCGACCCGAAGGCCGAGTACAAGCTGTTCTTCAACCTGGGCGTGGATGGCGTGTTCAGCGACTTCACCGACACTGCCAAGGCTGCGCGCGACAACTGATCGCGCCAGCGCTGCCAATCAACAAAAGCCCGCGATTGCGGGCTTTTGTGTTTTCGCAGACGCGTGGAGCTCAGCGCCCGCGCAAAAACAGCCCGTCCAGCTCTTTCATCGTGAGCTGCCGCCAGGTGGGGCGGCCGTGGTTGCACTGGTCGGACCGATCCGTGGTTTCCATCTGCCGCAGCAGGGCGTTCATCTCGTCCAGCGTGAGCTTGCGGTTGGCCCGCACCGCGCCGTGGCAGGCCATGGTGGCCAGGATTTCATTGCGGGCGCGTTGCACCACGGTGGTGGCGTCGTGGGCGGCCAGCTCGGCCAGCACGCTGCGGGCCAGTTCCACAGGGTTGCCGTGGGCCAGCGTAGTGGGCACGGCGCGCACGGCCAGGGTCTTGGGCGAGAAGGGGACCACCTCCATGCCCAGCAGGGCCAGCACGTCGGTGGATTCCTCGGCCGTGGCCACTTCCTGCGGGGTGGCGGCAAAGGTGGCGGGGATCAGCAGCGGCTGGCTGGCAATGCGGGCGCCGCTGTCCACCTGGGATTTGAGGCGTTCGTACACGATGCGTTCGTGGGCCGCGTGCATGTCCACCACCACCATACCCTGGGCGTTTTCGGCCAGGATGTAGATGCCATGCAACTGGGCCACGGCGCGGCCCAGGGGCCAGGTGGATGCGTTGTCGCTGCGCTGCTCGGGCCACACCATGGCATCGGCGCGTGTCGCATCGTCCACGGCGCTGTTCGCGGCATTGGGCGTTGGGGCCGCTGCGCTGGGGCTGGCTTCTGCAGACGGAACCCCCGCAGGCTGTGCAGAAGGGGCCCAGAGCCCGCCCAGCGCAGCGTCCGGCACGCTGGGGGTTATCTCGCGGGGTGACCACAGGGCCTGCAGGTCTTGCACGCGGTGGCCTCGGTCTTCAAATTTCATAGCAGCTTGCGCTTGCCACATGGGCGCTACAGGCTGTTTTCGCTCTAAACCTTGAGGGTGCGGTGCGGTGGCGGCTGGCGCACCAGCAGCATGTGCTGCCTGGGCCGCTGCCAAGGCTGCGCGGGGCGCAGCCAGAGCGTTTTCCACCGCATGGCGCACGGCCTGGTGCACCTCGCGGCTGTCGCGAAAGCGCACTTCGATCTTGGTGGGGTGCACGTTCACGTCCACGCGGGCGGGGTCGATCTCGACATACAGCGCGTAGATGGGCTGCTTGTGGCCGTGCAGCACGTCCTCATAGGCGGCGCGGGCGGCGTGGGTGAGCACCTTGTCGCGCACAAAGCGGCCGTTGACGTAGCAGTATTGGTGGTCAGGCCGCGAACGGGCGGCGTCGGGCAAGCCTGCGCGGCCGGTGACCGTGACGGGCCCCACGCGGTGCTGCACGGCGACCGACTGGGTGACGAAGTCCTCGCCCAGCACGTCCGACAGGCGGCGGGCCAGTGCGTCTTGCGGGTTGCCTTCGCCGGGCACAAAGGTGGCGCGCCACTGCTCCACCAGCTTGCCTTCGTGCCAGATGGCAAAGCCCACATCGGGCCGCGCCAGCGCGTGGCGGCGCACGGATTCAATGCAGTGCGCCAGCTCGGTCGCATCGGTTTTCAGGAACTTGCGGCGGGCGGGGGTGGAGAAGAACAGCTCTTTCACTTCCACCGTCGTGCCCTGGCTGCGCGCGGCGGGGCGCAGCTCGCCGCTGCGCGCGTCCAGCAAAAAGGCGCTGGCCTGCGTGGGCGGGCGCGAGAGCAGGGCCATCTCCGATACCGAGCTGATGGCCGCTAGTGCCTCGCCCCGAAAGCCCATGGTGGCCACGGTTTCCAGGTCGTGCAGATTGGTGATCTTGCTGGTGGCGTGGCGGCGCAGTGCCACGGGCAGCTCTTCGGGCGGAATGCCCAGGCCGTCGTCTTCCACCGCAATCAGGCGCACGCCACCGGCCAGCAGTCGCACGGTGATTTGCGTGGCCCCCGCGTCCAGCGCGTTGTCCACCAGCTCGCGCACCACCGAGGCGGGGCGCTCCACGACTTCGCCAGCGGCAATCTGGCTGATGAGTTCGTCAGGCAGGTCGCGGATCGGGCGGCGCGTGCCGGGCAGGGATGCTTCGGGCGCGGAGACTTCGGAGGTGGGCTGGGTTGGGTTCACCCGCCAGATTTTAGGCGTCGGCCCCATGGGGATTTGATAGCAGGGTGATGGGGATAATGCGCGCTGCTTTCAACCTCCTCACCCCAGCCACGCAAGGCCCGTTCATGGAAATAGTGACCTTTCTGATCGATTTCATTCTGCACGTAGACAAATACCTGGAGGCGTTCGTGCAGAGCTACGGCATGTGGGTGTACGCGCTGCTGTTCCTGATCGTGTTTGTGGAAACCGGCGTGGTGGTGATGCCCTTTCTGCCGGGGGATTCGTTGCTGTTCATCGTGGGCGCGCTGTGCGGTGCGGGCCTGATGAACTTTCCGCTGGCGTGCGTGGTGCTCATCGTGGCGGCTATCCTGGGCGACCAGTGCAACTACACCATCGGGCGTTACTTTGGCCCCAAGGTCTTCCAGTGGGAAGACTCGCGCTGGTTCAACAAGCGCGCGTTTAACCAGGCGCATGACTTTTACGAGCGCTATGGCGGCATCACCATCGTCATTGCGCGTTTCATGCCGTTCATTCGCACCTTTGCGCCCTTTGTGGCGGGCGTGGCGGAAATGAGCCGCACCAAATTCACGGCCTACAACGTGGGCGGTGCATTGTTGTGGGTGCTAGGCATTGCCACGGCAGGCTACTTCTTTGGCAACCTGCCTTGGGTGAAGGAAAACCTGGACAAGATCATCTGGGCGCTGATCCTGGTGCCGGGCCTGATTGCGATTGCCGGAGCCTGGAAGGCGGGGCGCAACCAGCCTGCACAGTCCTGAGTTTGCTATTGAATTAAGAGCTGCTAGCGCTTTTGGGATAAGCGCTAGCAGCTCTTTTTGCTTGTAGTCTGCTTATCGGCGCGGCGCGCGGCGCTGGTCCTTGTCTTCGCCAATTTCGTGGCCGATCAGTGCGCCCGCTGCGGCACCACCCACGGTGCCCAGCGTGCCGCCAAAAACCGCATTGCCCACCAGGCCGCCAGCGGCGGCACCTACCCCCGTGCCGATTTGTGCATTGGTGGGGTTGGACGCGCAGCCGCCCATGGCCAGGGCAGCAACCAGGGCCGTGGCCCCGATGAGATGACGTGTTTGCAGCATGGTGTGTTCCTTTCGCAAGTGGAGGTGGGCCAGTGCCTTCGCGTTTGGCAGCCGGTGGTCTGGCCCATGGCTTCACTGTGAATCGCTGCCGCCCGGTGCGGTGTCAGCCCTGGGCTTGCGCTTCTGTAGGAATTGGGGTGAACACGGGGGTGGGATGGGCTTGTCACCGCACCGGCAGAGGTTCATCGTGGCTTGGGTTGCTTCACGAAATCATCAGGGCCCGACCGGGCTGGTGCACACGTCAAGGAGTGCGTCACGCGGATGAACCGGCCTACAACAAGAAGGGAAAGTGCTACATGTCTGAACACACCTCTCATCCCGCCCAGGGGCTCAACCGGCTGACCATTGCCCAGCAGATCAGCCTGCTGGCCGGGGTGGCCGTGCTGGCCCTGGTGGTCATCCTGGCGCTGAGCCTGGTGCGGGTGCAGCAACTGGGCGCCACGGTGGAAGAACTGGGCCACGAACAGGTGGAGCGCCTGCAACTGGCGCTGCGCTGGCGCAGCAACATTGCGGTGAACGCCACGCGGGTGCTGTCCATCGCACAAACCGATGGGGACGACTTGCAAGGCTATTTCAAGGACGTGATGGGCAGCACCACGGCCGACACGACCAAGGTGCAGCGGTGCTACACCGAGCTGGAGAAAAGCCCCGGTGGGCTGCGCATTCAGGAAGAACTGGCCACCGTGCGCAAGTCGTACCTGGAAACGCGCGACAAGGCGCTGGCCATGAAGAAGGCGGGCGACGTGGCGCAGGCCAGGGACTTTGCCTTGAAGGAGTTTGCGCCAGTGGTAGACCGCTACAACGCCGTGGCCGACAAGATGGTGGCCTACCAGATTGAGCGCTCGGAAGCCCAGGCGGCTGAGGCCAATGCGCTCATCCGCTCGTACCGCATGGCGGTGGTGGTGGCCGGTGTGGCGGGGCTGGCGTTGCTGGTGGTGCTGTCCTGGGTGCTGGTGGCGCGCATCCGCCAGTCGCTCAGCGAAGTCAGCGGCGTGGCGCGCCGTATCGGCGAGGGCGACTTGTCCCGCCCTGTGCAGGTGAGTGGCCGGGGCGAGGTGGCCGAGATGATGCTGGCCATGCAGCAGATGCAGGCCTCGCTGGTGCGTATCGTGGGCGAGGTGCGCCTGAGCAGCGACAGCATTGCCACCGGCTCCAGCGAGATTGCGACGGGCAATGCTGACCTGAGCCAGCGCACGGAAGAACAGGCCAGCAACCTGGAAGAAACTGCCGCGTCGATGGAAGAGCTGACCAGCACCGTCAAGAACAATGCCGATACCGCACACAAGGCGGCCGCGTTGGCGGGCGAGGCCTCACGCGCGGCCGTGCAGGGCGGCGAAGTGGTGGCGCAGGTGGTGAGCCCCATGGAAGAAATCTCCGCTGCCTCGCGCAAGATCACCGACATCATTTCCGTGATTGACGGCATTGCCTTCCAGACCAACATCCTGGCGCTGAACGCTGCCGTGGAGGCCGCCCGCGCAGGCGAGCAGGGGCGGGGCTTTGCGGTGGTGGCCATCGAGGTGCGCAGCCTGGCCCAACGCTCGGCCGATGCCGCCCGCGAGATCAAGACCCTGATCGGCGCCAGCGTCGAGAAAGTGGAAAACGGCACCCAGCTGGTGAGCGAGGCCGGGCGCAGCATGGAGGGCATCGTGGCCCAGGTGCAGCGCGTGAGCGACCTGATTGGCGAAATCTCCAGCGCCACGAGCGAGCAGACCACCGGCATCGGCCAGGTGGGCGAAGCCGTCACCCAGCTGGACCAGGTGACCCAGCAAAACGCTGCGTTGGTGGAACAAAGCGCCGCCGCTGCCGACAGCCTGCGCCACCAGGCGGCCAAGCTGGCCGAGGTGGTGAGCGTTTTCCGTCTGGCGTCTTAACCTGGCAGTTCTTTGCGCCAGCGAGGTCCTGTTCACGGTGCCCGAAAGGATCGTGAACAGGTTCAAACCTCACACCGACCGGCTGCGTGCCAGCGGCGGGTTCTTGGCGAAGTAGCGGGTGATGCCGCGCATCAGCGCATCGGCCAGCTGCTGCTGGTAGGCGCTGCTGCGCAGGCGGGCTTCTTCTTCGGGGTTGCTGATGAAGGCAGTCTCTACCAGCACGCTGGGAATGTCGGGTGCCTTGAGCACGGCAAAGCCCGCTTGTTCCACGCGGGGCTTGTGCAGCCGGCCGATGTTGCCAATCTCGCCCAGCAGCACGGTGCCCAGGGCCAGGCTGTCGTTGATCTGCGCGGTGGTGCTCATGTCCAGCAGGGCGCGCTGCACATGGCGGTCTTTGCTCTGCACGTTCAGGCCACCCACCAGGTCGGCCTGGTTTTCCTTGTTGGCCAGCCAGCGTGCGGCCGTGCTGGATGCGCCGCTTTGGCTCAGCGCAAACACGCTGGCACCGCGCGCGGCGGGGGTGGTGAAGGCATCGGCATGGATGCTGACGAACAGATCGGCCTGCACGCGCCGCGCTTTTTCCACCCGCGTGCCCAGGGGCACGAAGTAGTCGCCGTCGCGGGTCAGAAACGCGCGCATGGGGTTGCCGCCCACGGTGGTGGCGTTGATGCGGTCGCGCAGCAGGTGGGCCACGCGCAGCACCACGTCTTTTTCGCGCGTGCCCGCCGGGCCGATGGCGCCGGGGTCTTCACCGCCATGGCCGGGGTCCAGCGCCACGATGATGATGCGGTCGGTTTGGGTGGCTGTGGCCCGGCCACCCGGGCGGTTGGCCGCCACGGGCGGAGCCGCCGGGGTAGGCGCGGCCGGGGTGGGGGTGGCGCTGGGCCCGGGGCGGTGGGCGTGCTGGGCAATCAGGTCGCCCAGGGGGTCGGCCGGTTCGTGCGGCTTGGCGGGCTGGGCTGTGGTGGCGCCTGCTGTGGGCGCTGCGGGTGTGGTGTCGCGCAAGCGCTCGGCAATCAGGGCTTCGAGCGGGTCCACCGGCTCTGCCGGGTACAGGTCGAACACCAGGCGGTGCTGGTAGGCCGCGATGGGCGGCAGGGTGAACACCTGGGGCTGTGCGGCCTGCTTCAAATCGACCACCAGTCGCACCACGCCAGGGGCGTTTTGCCCCACGCGGATGCCGGCAATGTTCGGATCGTCGGGCTTGACCTTGGCGACCAGTTCGCGCAGCTCGGGGCTCAGGTCAATGCCTTCGATGTCCACCGCCAGCCGGGGCGGGGTGGTCACGAAAAACTGCTTGGCCACCAGCTTGGTGTCTGACTCGATGGTGACGCGCGAATATTCGGGCGCTGGCCACACCCGCACGGCCAGGATGCTGGCGCCGCGCGCAATCTGCTGCGTGCCCAGCAGCAGCACCAGGCTGCCGGCTTGCAAGAGGCTGCGCCGGCTGGGCGCGCGCGGTGGGCGGGCGGGGTGTGCGTCAGCGGTCATGCGCTCAATCCTTGGAGCAGGCTGCGGCCGGTGGCGGTGCCTGCACGCAGGGTGACTTGCCTTTCGGTTTCGTCCATTGCTTCAATGTGTATAGCAAGGTCTGCAGGCGGAGTAAGCGCTGCAGCCTTTTCTGGCCATTCTGCCAGCTTGAGCCCGGGGCTGGCAAAGATGTCCCGAAAGCCCGCGTCTTCCCACTCGCGCGGGTCGTCGAAGCGGTAGAAGTCGAAGTGCCAAATGGACAGACCGGCGGTCTCGTGCGGCTCCACCACGGCGTAGGTGGGGCTCTTGATGCGGCCTTGCACACCCAGCGCGCGCAGCAGATGGCGCACCAGCGTGGTTTTGCCCGCGCCCAGGTCGCCGTGCAGGGTGATGAACGCGTTGGTCAGCGCAGGCTGTGCGGCCAGCCGCTGGGCCCAGGCGGCGGTGTCGTCCTCGCTGCGCCAGGTGGTGGTGGCCTGGGCTGTGCCGGGGCTTTCTACAATCTGGCCGGTATGTGGTGCAACAGTCAACTCGTTCCTCAAATTCAGGAGTGGGCCCGCGAGCTGGGATTCTCCCAAATCGGCGTGGCCGGGGTGGATTTGTCTGCGTCAGAACCGGGATTGATGCAGTGGCTGGCGCAAGGGTTCCATGGTGACATGCATTACATGGCCGCCCACGGCCTGAAGCGCGCCCGCCCGGCCGAGCTGGTGCCCGGCACCGTGAGCGTGATCACCGCGCGCATGGACTACCTGCCCCGCGACCGGGACAGCGCCCCCGCTGTGGCCCATGCGGGCGGCTGGCAGGCCATGGAGCTGCAGCGCCTGCAGCGCCCCGCAGAAGGCATTGTCTCGATGTACGCCAGGGGGCGCGATTATCACAAGGTATTGCGTGCCCGCCTGCAAAAACTCAGCGACCGCATTGCCGAAGCGGTGGGGCCTTTTGGCCACCGGGTGTTCACCGATTCAGCCCCGGTGCTGGAGGCCGAGCTGGCCGCCCGCAGCGGCCAGGGCTGGCGCGGCAAGCACACGCTGGTGCTCAACCGCGAGGCGGGCTCCACCTTTTTTTTGGGTGAGATCTACGTGGACATGGCCTTGCCTGCCACCGAGCCCGTCACCGCCCACTGCGGCAGCTGCAGCGCCTGCATCGATGCCTGCCCCACGCAGGCCATCGTGGCGCCCCACCGTGTGGATGCACGGCGTTGCATCTCTTACCTGACCATTGAATACGCTGGCCCCATTCCGCTGGAATTGCGCCCCCTGATGGGCAACCGCATTTACGGCTGCGACGATTGCCAGCTGGTGTGCCCCTGGAACAAGTTCGCCCAGGTCAGCCGCCTGCCTGATTTTGACGAGCGCAAGGGCTTGTCGGGCCAGCAGCTGGTGCACCTGTTTGCGTGGGACGAGCCCACCTTTTTGCGCATGACCGAGGGCGGCCCCATTCGCCGCATCGGCCACGAGCGCTGGTTACGCAACGTGGCCGTGGCGCTGGGCAACGCACTGCGGCAGGCTGACAGCGCTGAGCTGCGCGGCGCCCTGCAGTCACGCGTGCAAGACCCGAGCGAGCTGGTGCGTGAACATGTGGCCTGGGCGCTGGCAGTTTGAGGTGAAATCAGGCTATAGCGCTTGATGGATAAGCGCTGGCAGCTACTTTTTTGATAGCAATCCGGTGCTTTGCAGCGTCTGCACCAGCCCATCGGTAAAACGCGCGTAACCGGCCGCATTGGCATGCACGCTGTCGGCGCGCAAGCGGGCGTCTGCCAGCACGGTAGACCAGCCATAGGCATGCAGCGGAATCTTCAGCGCCTTGGCTGTCTCTGCATACACCTCGTGGTCGCTCAGGTGGCCCGCCGCCGCCATGAGCGACAGCCCGGGCCCAGCCACCAGCAACACCTGCGCGCCGCTGGCACGCGCCTGCTCGCCAATGCGGCGAAGGTTGGTGCGCGTGGTTTCGAGCGGCAGGCGCCGCAAAAAGTCATTGCCGCCGATGCTCACGATCACCAGCGCGGGCCGGTGCTCTTGCAGCAGGGCGGGCAGCCGCTCCAGCGCCTGGGCCGAGGTGTTGCCAGAAACGCCTGCGTTGATCACGTTCCAGCCGGTGCGGGCTGCCAGCAGGGTGGGGTAGGCGGCGTCGGCCGATGCCCCAACGCCCGAAGTCAGCGAATCGCCCAGCGCCAGCACGGTGGCCCCTGCAGGCACAGGCTGGGTGGCAGGCTTTCGGCTGCAGCCGGGCAGCCCTGCGCCCGCTGCCAGCAGAACCAGGGCACCCAGCAAGGCGCGTCGTTGCATGGTCGGTTTCATCGCAAAAATCCCAGTGCGAATGGCAGGCTGGCCACCCCTAGCACGGTAGACAGCGTGACGAGCCCGGCCACATAGGGCCCGTTGTAGCCCATGCGCGCCGCCAGCACGTAGCAGGTGGACGCCGTGGGCAGGGCCGAGAAGGCCAGCAGCACCGTGGTTTGCACGGCGTCGAGCTGGAACCAATGCGCCATGCCCCAGGCAATCAGCGGTTGAATCAGGTGGCGAATGGACAGGACCGACACCGTGAGCAGGCGGCTGCGGCCCAGCAGCCCAAACTGCATGCCCGCGCCTGCCGCCATCAACCCCAGGGCCAGCGATGATGCGCTGATGCGGCTCACCGTGGGCTCCATCCACCCCGGTATGCGAAAGCCCAGCAGGTTGGCCACCAGGCCCGACGCCGTGGCGATGATGAGCGGATTGCGCAGCAGTTCGCGCACAAAGCCCTGGCCGCCGTGGCGTGCCATGGGCCACACGGCGGCCACGTTGAACAGCGGCACGCACACGCCAATCAGCACGGCAATCATCAGCAAGCCTTGCGCGCCTGCCAGGCGCTCGGCAATTGCCAGGCCAATGAACGAATTGAAGCGGAACGCCACCTGTGCGCTGGCGGCATGGTCGCGGCGCTCCATGTGCGAGCCCAGCCAGGGCCAGTAGGGCAGCGAATACGCCAGCGCAATGCCCGCCACGCCCGAGAGCAGCCCCGCCGCCATCAGGCTGGATGCAGCGCCCACGTCAATCGGGCTTTTGACGATGGACTGGAACAGCAACACCGGAAACAGCAAGTAATACACCAGGCTCTCGACGGGTTGCCAGATCGATCGGTTCAGGGGGGTGTACCGGCACAGCAGGTAACCGAACAGGATGAGGGAGAAATCTGGAAGCAGGAGCTGGGCGTAATTCACGTTTCGAGAATACCTGAAGCGCCTGCCCCGGGTGGGCTGGCAGGCTATCAGCCGGCTGCTGCATCGGGCACCACGCACCGGCGCGTATGCCCCGGGTCTCTGTGCGAAATCCCTAGGACCTGCCGGAAAAACATTCGCATAACATTGCAGACGTACGAAAACCCCACAAGGAGAAATCGATGGACCGTCGCCACTGGATCGCGCTGGTACTGGCCACTGCTGCAGGATCTGCAGCCGCACAAGCCTACCCGAACAAAATCATCAAGCTGCAGGTGCCCTTTGCACCCGGCGGCACCACCGACATCATTGCCCGCGTGATCGCCGACCCGCTGGGCAAGGCCCTGGGCCAGAGCGTGATCGTTGAAAACAAGGCGGGTGGCGGTGGCATCGTGGGCGCCAATGAAACGGCCAAGTCAGCCCCGGACGGCTACACGCTGGGCATTGCCACGGTTTCCACCACAGCGGCCAACCCGGCCATCAACCCCAAGACGCCCTACAACCCGCTGACGGACTTCACGCCCATCATCAACATCGCGGCCACGCCCAACATCATTGCGGTGCACCCCAGCTTTCCGGCCAAGGACTACAAGGGCTTTGTGGCTGAGCTGAAGAAGTCCGCAGGCAAGTACTCGTACTCGTCTTCGGGCACCGGCGGCATCGGCCACCTGCAGATGGAGCTGTATAAGAGCCTGACCGGTACGTTCGTGACGCACATCCCCTACCGGGGTGCAGGCCCCGCCCTGAATGACACGGTGGCGGGCCAGGTGCCCATGATTTTTGACAACCTGCCTTCGGCGCTGCCCTTCATCAAGGAAAACCGCCTGGTGCCCATCGTGGTGGCCGCACCCCAGCGCGTGGCAGCGCTGCCCAACGTGCCCACCTTCAAGGAGGTGGGGCTGGAGCCGGTGAACCGCATGGCCTACTACGGCATCGTGGGCCCCAAGGGCTTGCCCAAGGAGGTGGTGGACAAGGTGAACGCTGCCGTGCGCAAGGCGCTGGAAGACCCGGCCGTGAAAAAGCGCATCGAGGACACCGGCTCCATCGTGGTGGGCAACACGCCCGAGCAGTTTGCTGAACAGATCAAGGCCGAGTTCAGCGTCTATAAAGACGTGGTAGCCAAGCAAAAGCTCACGCTCGACTAAGCACTGCACTGAAGCAAAGCCGCGCGGGCCTGGCCTGCGCGGCTTTTTTTCATGGCGCGTACTGTGGGCGTGCTATCGTTTTTGGATGCTTGAAGACAGCCTGCGCGCGATCGATACCTTTGTAGATGCCCTGTGGCTGGAGGACGGCCTCTCGCGCAACACCCTGGCGGCGTACCGCCGTGACCTCACGCTCTACGCACAGTGGCTGGCACAGCAGCAGCCCCCGCTGGCGCTGGACGCCACAGCCGAAATGCACCTGAGCGGCTACTTTGCCGCCCGCCATGCGCAAACGCGGGCCACCTCGGCCAACCGGCGTCTGACGGTGCTGCGCAGGTACTTTCACTGGGCCTTACGCGAACGCCGCATCACCCAGGACCCGACCCTGCGCCTGCAGGCCGCACGCCAGCCTCTGCGGGTGCCCAAAACCCTGTCGCAGGCCCATGTGGAGGCCTTGCTCAGCGCGCCTGACCTGGGCAATCCACTGGGCCTGCGCGACCGCACCATGCTGGAGCTGATGTATGCCAGCGGCCTGCGCGTGACGGAACTGGTCACGCTCAAGACCTTTCAGGTGGGGCTGAATGAAGGCGTGCTGCGCGTGATGGGCAAAGGCAATAAGGAGCGTCTGGTGCCTTTTGGCGAAGAAGCGCGCAGTTGGCTGCAGCGCTACCTGCAAGAGGCGCGCGGCGCCATCCTGGCCGGGCAGCAGACGGACGACCTGTTCGTGACCCATCGCGGCGAGGGCATGACGCGCGTGATGTTCTGGGTGATTGTGAAAAAGTGGGCACAGGTGGCGGGCATCACCGTGCCCCTGTCGCCGCACACGCTGCGCCACGCCTTTGCCACCCACCTGCTCAACCACGGGGCGGATTTGCGCGTGGTGCAACTGTTGCTGGGGCATGCCGATATCTCCACCACCACCATCTACACCCACGTGGCGCGGGAGCGGCTCAAGGCGCTGCATGCGCAGCACCACCCGCGCGGCTGAGACCTGCGTTTGGATGGGGGCCGTGTTGCACCCCGCAAGCAAAAAGGGCTCCGTTGCTCGGAGCCCTTTTTGATTTGTTGGGGGAGATGCTCGGTCAGTCTGCGTTCAAGTCTTCGGCCCAGGCCAGCGCCTGCAAGTGGGCCCAGTTGACCTGGCGGTTCGATAGATGCAGTTCGTCGGCCATGCGGGCAAACGTCACGTCATCGCCAGATTCACAGGCTTTGGTCAACTCCAGGAAGGGCGCGAACACGCCGGTGCCGTGCAGCAGGGCATCTGTCACCGGCTGGGGCAGGGCCACGGATTCGAGGGCCTTTTCCAGCGGCACGTTCAGCATGGTGTCGAGCAGCGAGAACACGCCCACCACGAAGGCGTTGTCGCATTCTTCCGGGGGCAGCAATTCGGCCGCCAGCAGCTCCATCAGGCGTCCGCGCACCACGGCGGTCTGGCCCACGGCAGGAGGGGCTCCATCGCGTGAGGTGGTCATGAGCAGCGCCGCCCAGCGGAACAGCTTCTTGAGGCCCAGGATCATCACCGCGTGGCGGAAGGAAGTCACTTCGCACGACAGGCCAAACCCCGAGGAGTTGATGAAGCGCAGCAGGTTGAAAGACAGGGTGGGGTCTTTCTTGAGCAGGTCTTCGATCTCGCTGGTGTCCGCCTGTTTGCGCACCAGGTTGATGAGCTGAATGATGGTGGCTTGCGAAGGGCGGATGGTGGTGGCTTTGACCAGGGAGGACTTGGCAAACCAGAAGCCCTGGAACAGTTTCACGCCCAGGTCCGACATCATCTGGAACTGCTCGGCGGTTTCCACCTTTTCAGCCACCAGCGTGGCCTTGGCGTATTGGCTTGCAAACTTCACCAGCGGGCCTGCCAGCTCGGGCTTGAAGGTCTGCAAGTCCAGCTTGATGAAGGAGGCCAGGGGCATCCAGCTGGCGTAGGGCTTGCGCAAGGCGTTCTGGTTCAGCGCCAGGCGAAAGCCGCGTTCGCACAAAGCCTGCAGCACGGGCACGCGCTGGTCGATTTCTTCCTGTGTGGCGGTGTCGGGCAGTGGGGGCACTTCCAGTACCACCTTTTCGGGGTGGATCAGTTCCAGGTGGCCGCCCGCCAAGCTCTCGTGCGTGCAGTTGATGAACACCGTTTTCTTGCCCACCAGGGCTTCGGTGCCAGCGTACGACAGGGCATTGAACAGCAGCGCGGCATCGCTGGCGGCGGTGTGGGCATCCGATGCGGTGGAACGGTCGAACAACTCGTAACCGTAGACCGCACGGTTGTGGTCCACGATCGCCTGGCGCGCAATGACGGCCATGTTGCTCGCGTCCACATCTTCCTGCGGGACAGCGGTATCGGCGGGCGGGATGTTTTGTTCGGTGGTGCTCAACATGATGCGGCTAGAAAAGGATTGAGCGGAACGCTTCGTCACATTCTAGGCGCTGTCTTGACGGGGGCGGTGCAATGCCCGAGCACACGGGGCAACCCTCCGGTGGTCGGTATCCGCCCCGCCGCGCGTTGCCGCCAGCGGCGCCATGCAAGCGGGCCGCTGGGCAGTTCACTCGGTCATCTGGTCTGCCCAGGCCAGGGCTTGCAGGTGGGCCATGTTGATCTGCTGGCTGCTCAGGTGCAGGGTCCCAGCAGCCTTGTGGAAAACGGCGTCGTCGCTCGATTCGCAGGCTTCAGCCAGCGTGAGCAAGTCGCCCAGCACGCCTTCGCGGCGCAGCAGGGCGGCGGCCACGGCGTCAGGCACGGTCAGCAGCTTGAGGGCCGATTCCATGGGAATGGACAGCATCACATCCAGCAACGAGAAGATACCCACCACGAAGGCCTGGTCGGCTTCTTCCGGGGGCATGCTTTCCAGCGCCAGCAATTCCATCAACCGGCCGCGCACCACGGCGGTCTGGCCCACCGAAGACGGCGCTGCACCCGTGCGTGCGGCCGTGAGCAGCAGGGCCGCCCAGCGGAACAGCTTTTTCAGCCCCAGCAGCATCACAGCCTGGCGGAAGGAGGTGATCTCCCGGTTCAGCCCAAACCCGGCCGAGTTGATGAGGCGCATGAGGTTGAACGCCAGACCGGCATCCTTCTTCAGCACCTCTTCAATATCGTCGGTGCTGGCTTGCTTGCGCACCAGGTTGATGAGGTGGATGATGCTGGCCTGTGCAGGCGAGAGCAGCTTGGTCTCTACCAGCGAGGGGCGCGCGAACCAGTAGCCCTGGAACAGTTGCACCCCTTGGCTGGAAACCATGTCGTATTGCTGGGCCGTCTCGACCTTCTCGGCAATCAACTCTGCCTGGCTGTTGCGTGCGGCGTAGCGGATCAGCACGGCCAGTTGGTCAGGGGCCAGCACCGACAGATCCAGCTTGATGTAATCGGCCAGGGGCAACCAGGCGGCGTAAGCCGATTCGAGCACGGTGTGGTTGAAGGCGAGGTGGAAGCCGCGTTCGCGCAGGCCCATGAGGATGGGCAGGCGCGTTTCCACCTCCTGCGCAGCTGCGTGGCCCAGCGGCGGAATCTCCAGCACCACCTTGTCGGGGTCCAGCAGTTCCAGGTGGCCGCCCGAGAGGCTTTCGTGGGTGCAGTTCACAAAAATCAGCTTCTTGCCGACCAGCTCTTCCGTGCCCGCATGCGACAGCGCTGTGAACACCAGAATCACATCGGTGGCGGCGGTGTGCCCGATGCCGGTGCGCGAACGGTTGAACAGCTCATAGCCAATCACTGCCTGCTGGGCATTGACGATGGCTTGGCGCGCGATCATGGCCACAGTGGCTTGCCCCGATGTGTTGCTTGCAGGATAGGCCGCTGCATTGGCGGGTGTAGTGGACATGGCTGGCTACTCACGTGTGAACGATTCAAAAGATGCAAAAACAACCGACTCATTTTAGGGAGCGCCCAATTCCCGGGCGTTTCGCTCAGCCCTGCTGCAGCCATTGAAGTTCCGTTTCGGTGAAACCAGCGCGGCGGCGGGCTTCGTCGTTGAACGGCGGTTTGAGGCGCGGGGCTTCGTATTGCCGCACCAGGACGGCGTAGTGCGTTTCCGGGTTCAGCCCCTCGCGCTCGCACAGCCACCGGTACCAGTGGTTGCCGATGGCCACGTGGCCCACCTCGTCGTGCAGGATGGTATCGAGGATGGTGGCGGCAGCCAACGCATCGGACGTGCCCACCTGCCGAAGCTTGCGCTGAATCAAGGGCGTGGCGTCCAGCCCGCGGGCTTCCATGGTGCGCGGCACCAGGGCCATGCGCGCCACGATGTCGTGCTGCGTTTTCTCGCACATGGTCCACAGGCCCTGGTGCGCCGGGAAGTCGCCATAGTCATGGCCTTGTGCACGCAGGTGGCTGCGCAGCATTTCAAAGTGCGTGGCCTCTTCGGCGGCCACCCGCAGCCAGTCGTGGTAGTAAGCCGGCGGCATGCCGTCAAAGCGCCAGATGGCGTCGAGTGCCAGATTGATGGCGTTGAATTCAATATGGGCAATGGCATGCACCAGCACAGCGCGCCCTTCAGGGGTGGCGGGTGAGCGCCGGGCCAGCTCAGTGTGGCGCAGCAGCAAGGGGCGCTCGGGGTGCCCCGGCAGGGTGCCGATCTCAGCCGGGCTGGGCGTGAATTTTTCTGCTATCGAATATGTAGCTAGTTGCGCTTGTAGGGCAAGCGCTGCAGCCGATTTTTGATCAGGGTCGGCAAGTTGCAAAACCTGCAATGCACATTGGCGAAGCTCCATCCGTACAATTCTAGGCCCTGCTGCTGAGCGCACTGCACACGCTTTGTAACCAATTGGCAGCCCCTTTGTTTTCTCACCGGAGTGTGTTGCATGGCTTTGTATGAACTGGATGGTGTGGCGCCGCTGGTGCCGGGTTCCGCATGGGTGGCAGACAGTGCCCAGGTCATGGGCGATGTGCATCTGGGTGAAGACGCCAGCGTATGGTTTGGCGCCGTGGTGCGGGGCGATACCGCACGCATCAGCATTGGCGCGGGCACCAACATCCAGGACGCCAGCGTGCTGCACGCCGATTTTGGTCAGCCGCTGGTGGTGGGCGAGCGCGTCACCGTGGGGCACCAGGTCATGCTGCATGGCTGCACCATTGGCGATGAATCGCTGATCGGCATTGGCGCAGTGGTGCTCAATGGCGCCAAGATCGGCAAGAACTGCCTGGTGGGCGCGGGTGCACTGGTCACCGAAGGCAAGGAATTCCCCGATGGATCGATGATCATCGGCGCCCCTGCCAAGGCCGTGCGCGAATTGACGCCCGAGCAGATCGAGGGGCTGCGCCAAAGCGCACTGCACTACATCGAGAACGCCCGCCGCTTCAAGCAGGGCCTGCGCCGCATTGATTGAGATCTTCGCGCCTTCTATTTTTGTTTTTCTGGAATCCCCGAGTGTCTGAACTCCATAAGTTTTTGTTTGAAGGCCTGCCCGTGCGCGGCATGATCGTGCGGCTGACCGATGCCTGGACCGAGGTCCTGCAGCGCCGCAACAGCAATTCGGCCACCGGCGCCTATCCCGCACCCGTGCAGGAGTTGTTGGGCGAGATGGCTGCGGCTGGTGTGCTGATGCAGTCCAACATCAAGTTCAACGGCGCGCTGGTGCTGCAGGTGTTCGGGGATGGCCCGGTGAAGGTGGCGGTGGCTGAGGTGCAGTCGGACCTCAGCCTGCGCGCTACCGCCACCATCAACGGCGACATCGCTGCCGATGCCCGGCTGAGCCAGATGGTCAATGTGGGCGGCGGCGGGCGTTGCGCCATCACGCTGGACCCCAAGGACCGCCTGCCAGGCCAGCAACCCTACCAGGGCGTGGTGCCGCTGCACGGCGACCATAACGAAAAACTCGAACGCCTGTCGGATGTGCTGCAGCACTACATGCTGCAGTCGGAGCAGCTGGACACTGTGCTGGTGCTGGCGGCCAACAGCGAGGTGGCTGCGGGCTTGCTGATCCAGCGCATGCCTTTGAAGGGCGAGGGCAATCTGGCCCAGGGGTTGTCGCACCGCGAGAACGAAGACCAGATTGGTCACAACGAAGACTACAACCGCATCGCTCATCTGGCTTCCAGCCTGACCCGTGACGAGTTACTGACCCTGGATGTAGACACCATCCTGCGGCGCTTGTTCTGGGAAGAAAAGCTGCTGCGCTTCGAGCCCTTGGAGGGCGAGCGCGGTCCGCGCTTTGCCTGCACCTGCAGCCGCGAACGCGTGGCCAACATGCTGCGCGGCCTGGGCGCTCAAGAGGCTGAAAGCATTCTGGCTGAGCGCAGCGAGATCGAGGTGGGTTGCGAGTTCTGTGGCCAGCAATACCGCTTCGATGCGGTGGATGCTGCGCAGCTCTTCCTGCAATCTGCTGCCGCCCAACCGCCTGCGCCATCGGGCGTTCAATAAGCCCGCGCCGCTTGCCCCAGGCCGATGGGGCGGGTGTGGTGTGCCGCCCCAAGGTGCTGATCGGAGCCCGCCCAGAGGGTGACGATTGTTGACAGATAGTTTGACGGACCTCTCCTAAGATCCTTCCCAGAAGGAAGGGTTTGCATGGATTTTTTCCGTCGATTTTTGGGAGTGTCGGCATCCAACGCAGGGGCTCAGGCTGGCCCTGCTGGCGAGGCCATCGCCCTGGCTTCGCCGCCAGAAGATTCGGTGCCTGCCGAGCTGGATGTGGACGCCGCCATCAACGCGCACGAACGCTGGAAAGCCCGCTTGATGGACTACCTGGAAGGGCGCCTGCCAGTGGGGCTGGACCCTGACGTGATCCGCCGGGATGACTACAGCGCCTTGGGGCGCTGGTTGCATGGGGTGGGCGCCGACCTACTGGGCCCCCACCCTGCCTACCCTTTGCTGATGGCCCGGCACCGCTACTTTCACGAACAGGCTGCCGAGATGGTGCAATGGGCCCAACAGGGGGAGTGGGACCATGTGGTCGCCATCCTCAACGGCCGCTACCGGTTTGCTTCGAACCAGATCGTGCTTTTGCTCAAGTCCATCCGGCAGGGTGTGAAGCAGGAAGCCTGAGGAACGTTTCGGCCTCAGTCCGAGGCTGCGGTGTTTTCGTCACCGCGTGGCAGCCAGCCGCAGTGATGTGAACAGGCGGTGCTCGCAAATCGGGTCACTGCATTTTTCGCAGCCCCAGGAGCGCATTTTCAGACGCCCCTGGTCATCGTCCTCATCTCGCCCAGCCGCACTACCAACGGGCGCTCGTGTGAGGCTCAGTGCGGTAGATGGGGTCGGTGCTTGCAGCGCCTGGGCTGCAGCCAGCGCGGTGGACACGCGGCGGGCGGTGCTGCCATACACCACCCGATAAGGGGTGCCGCTGGCCTGAAGCTGGCGGCGCAGTTCAGCATCGCATTGTTCTCGGTTTTCCTGTTCGGCAGGGGGGCAAGGCCAGTCGAGTCCCGTCAATAAAGTGATGGGAGTGAGCGGGGGCAAGGAAGCCTCTGGTGAAGCCGGGAGCGCGCTGTCAGCACTGGGAAGGGCTTGCATCAGAGGATGCAGCTGAGCCGTGTGCACGCCCAGCTCGGCAGTCAGCGCTGCCAGAAGTTCATGCACTCCGCTGTGCGGTGCGCCCACGAGGTAAATAGCCATGGGCGTCAGAGGCTAAGGGGAGTCGTGGAGGGGGTGTGGCTGGTGCAGCGCAGTTCAACGCGGGGTGAACTGCACGTACACCTCGCCTTGCTTGACCATGCCCAGCTCGCTGCGGGCTTTTTCTTCCACCATGTCCAGACCTTCCTTCAGATCGTGGACTTCCGAGGTCAGCCGTTCATTGGCCTGGCGCACCTGCGCGTTGGCTGCTTTTTGCGCCTCGATTTTTTGCTGCATGGCAGCCACCTGCGGCAGACTGCCGCGCCCCAGCCACAACTGCGCATGCAGTGCGACCAGCAGCGCCAGCAGGACAACAGGAACCAATCGGATGCCCATGGGGTGGCCTCAGAGAAGGAGGTCAAGCACAGGGCCGCGCCGCACTTGCGCAGCGGCGCATGCCCTGCAGTACATCAACGCAGGTTGTAGAAGGCTTCGCGGCCGGGGTAGTGGGCAACGTCACCCAGGTCTTCTTCGATGCGCAGCAGCTGGTTGTACTTGGCGATGCGGTCCGAGCGCGACAGCGAGCCGGTCTTGATCTGGCCAGCATTGGTGCCCACGGCGATGTCGGCAATGGTGCTGTCTTCGGTTTCGCCCGAGCGGTGCGAGATCACGGCAGTGTAGCCAGCGCGCTTGGCCATTTCGATGGCGGCAAACGTTTCGGTCAGCGTGCCGATCTGGTTGATCTTGATGAGGATCGAGTTGGCGATGCGCTTGTCGATGCCTTCCTTCAGGATCTTGGTGTTGGTCACGAACAGGTCGTCGCCCACCAGTTGCACGTTCTTGCCCAGGCGCTCGGTCAGGATCTTCCAGCCGTCCCAGTCGCCTTCGTGCATGCCGTCTTCGATGCTGATGATGGGGTACTTGTCGCACCACGATGCCAGCATGTCCGTCCACTGCTGGGCGGTGAGCTTCAGGCCGCCTTCGCCTTCCAGCACATACATGCCGTCCTTGTAGAACTCGCTGGCAGCGCAATCCAGGCCCAGGGCGATCTGGTCGCCAGCGGTGTAGCCCGCGGCTTCGATGGCTTGCAGGATCAGCTGGATGGCTGCTTCGTGGCTTTCCACGCTGGGGGCAAAGCCGCCTTCGTCGCCCACGGCAGTGCTGATGCCCTTGTCGTGCAGGATCTTCTTCAAGGCGTGGAACACTTCCGCACCCCAGCGCAGGGCTTCGCGGAAGGTGGGGGCGCCCACGGGGATGATCATGAACTCTTGCAAGTCCAGGCTGTTGTTGGCGTGCGCGCCGCCATTGATGACGTTCATCATCGGCACGGGCAATTGCATGCTGCCCATGCCGCCCAGGTAGCGGTACAGGGGCAGGCCGGATTCTTCGGCGGCAGCGCGGGCCACGGCCATCGACACGGCCAGCATGGCGTTGGCGCCCAGGCGGCTCTTGTTCTCGGTGCCATCCAGGTCGATCAGGGTCTGATCCAGGAAGGCTTGCTCGGAAGCATCCAGGCCCAGCACGGCTTCGCTGATTTCGGTGTTGATGTGTTCCACGGCCTTGAGCACGCCCTTGCCCAGGTAACGGCTCTTGTCGCCATCGCGCAGCTCAATGGCTTCGCGGCTGCCAGTGGAGGCACCCGAGGGCACGGCTGCGCGGCCCATCACGCCTGATTCGAGCAGCACGTCGCATTCGACGGTGGGGTTGCCGCGGCTGTCCAGCACTTCGCGGCCTACGATGTCAACGATGGCACTCATGGTTTTTCCTTTTACAGAAGTTTCAAGTCAAATCGGGTGCTAGCGCTTATGCAGAAAGCGCTATTAGCTATCAAAATCAGAGCGTCAAAGGCCTTCGACGCAGACCAAGCGCATGATGGCCGCGCCTTCGCGGGCGGCGCGGGCTTTGCCGTATTCGGGCGAGTGGTAGAAGGCCTTGGCGGCCTCGAAGCTCGGGAACTTGGCAATCACCACGCGCTCTGGGGTCCAGTCCCCCTCCATCACTTCCACTGCACCGCCGCGAACGCAGATTTCAGCGTTGTGGGCCTGAAAGGCCGCAGTGGACCATTTCTTGTATTCCTCGTACTGGGCAGGGTTCGTCACGCGGACGTTGGCGATGATGTAGCCGCTGGGCATGTGGTCAGGCTCCAAAGTTGTTTTCGAGGAATCCGTTTTTCTTGGTCACGTCGTCGAGGGCCACCAAGGTTTCCAGCAGCGCCTTCATGTGCTTGAGCGGCACGGCGTTGGGGCCGTCGGACCAGGCTTCGGCGGGCTTGGGGTGGGTTTCCATGAACAACCCCGCCACGCCCACGGCCACACCGGCGCGGGCCAGCACGGGCACCATGTCGCGGGCGCCGCCGCTCACGGCACCCAGGCCGCCGGGCTTTTGCACCGAGTGGGTCACGTCAAACACCACGGGCGCGCCCGAATTGCGCATCTCGGCCAGGCTGGTCATGTCGGCCACCAGGTTGTTGTAGCCAAAGCTCACCCCGCGTTCGCAGGCCAGGAAGCGGTCTTCCGACAGTCCGGCTTCGTTCGCGGCAGCGCGGGCCTTGTCAATGACGTTCTTCATGTCCCAGGGCGCGAGGAACTGCCCCTTCTTGATGTTGACCGGCTTGCCCGACTGGGCCACGGCACGGATGAAGTCCGTCTGGCGGCACAGGAAGGCGGGTGTTTGCAGCACATCGACCACGCTGGCCACGGGGGCGACCTGCGATTCGTCGTGTACGTCGGTCAGGATGGGCAAATGCAATTGGCGGCGCACTTCGTCCAGGATCTTCAGGCCCGCGTCCAGCCCCACGCCGCGCTGGCTGGTGCCAGAGGAGCGGTTGGCCTTGTCGAACGAGCCCTTGTAGATGAGCGGAATGTCCAGTGCTGTGCAAACTTCCTTGAGCTGGCCCGCCACGTCCAGTGACATCTGCAGGCTTTCAATGGAGCATGTGCCCGCGATGAGGAAGAACCGGTGGTTCAGCCCGACGTCGAATCCGCACAGTTGCATGGCCGTCTCCTTCAGGCTTTTTTCGCCGCTTGCTGGTGTTCCACCGCCGCCTTGATGAAGGCGTTGAACAGCGGATGGCCGTCCCAGGGGGTGGACTTGAACTCGGGGTGGAATTGCACGCCGATGTACCAGGGGTGCACGGTGGTGGGCAGTTCCACGATTTCGGTGAGCTGCTCGCGCTGCGTCAGGGCCGAAATTACCAGGCCCGCCTTGCGCAACTGGTCCAGGTAGTTCACGTTGGCTTCGTAGCGGTGGCGGTGGCGTTCGGTCACCACATCGCCATAGATGCGATGGGCCAGGGTGCCTGCCTGCACGTCAGACGATTGCGCGCCCAGACGCATCGTGCCGCCCAGGTCAGAGTTCGCATCGCGCGTCTTGATGGTGCCGTCGGCATCCTTCCACTCGGTGATCAGTGCGATCACAGGGTGCTTGGCCTGAGGGTCGAATTCGGTCGAGTTGGCACCTTCCAGCCCCGCGACGTGGCGGGCGTATTCGATGGTGGCCACCTGCATGCCCAGGCAGATGCCGAGGTAGGGCACCTTGTGCTCGCGGGCGAACTGGGCTGTGCTGATCTTGCCTTCCACACCGCGGCTGCCAAAGCCGCCGGGCACCAGAATGGCGTCGTACTTGGCCAGCTTGCCAGCGGCGTTGGCGCTGTCGATGGTTTCGGAATCCAGGTGCTCGATCTTCACGCGCACATGGTTCTTCATGCCGGCGTGGCGCAGCGCTTCGTTGACGGACTTATAGCTGTCCGACAGATCGACGTACTTGCCCACCATGGCGATGGTGACTTCGCCTTGGGGATGCTCGGTTTCATGCACCAGTTCATCCCAGCGCTTGAGGCTGGTGGGAGGCGTGTTCAGGCGCAGCTTGTCGCAGATCAGGCCGTCCAGACCTTGCTCGTGCAACATGCGGGGCACCTTGTAGATGGTGTCCACATCCCACATGCTGATCACGCCCCATTCGGGCACGTTGGTGAACAGCGAGATTTTTTCGCGCTCTTCTTCCGGCACCGGCTTTTGTGCGCGGCACAGCAGCGCATCGGGCTGGATGCCGATCTTGCGCAGCTCTTGCACGGTGTGCTGGGTAGGCTTGGTCTTGAGCTCGCCGGCCGTGGCAATCCAGGGCAGGTAAGTCAGGTGCACGAAGGCCGAGTTGTTGGGGCCGAGCTTGAGGCTCAACTGGCGCACGGCTTCCAGGAAGGGCAGCGATTCAATGTCGCCCACGGTGCCGCCCACTTCGCAGATGGCCACGTCCACCGCGTCGTCGGTGCCAATGCCCGCGCCACGCTTGATGTATTCCTGGATTTCGTTGGTGACGTGCGGGATGACCTGCACGGTCTTGCCCAGGTAGTCGCCACGGCGCTCTTTTTCGAGCACGGACTGGTAGATTTTGCCCGTGGTGAAGTTGTTGGACTTCTTCATGCGCGTTTCAATGAAACGCTCGTAGTGGCCCAGGTCCAGGTCGGTTTCTGCGCCGTCATCGGTCACGAAAACTTCGCCGTGCTGGAAGGGCGACATCGTGCCGGGGTCTACGTTGATGTAGGGGTCGAGCTTGATGAGGGTGACTTTGAGTCCCCGCGATTCGAGGATCGCGGCAAGGGAGGCTGAGGCGATTCCCTTACCGAGGGAAGACACCACACCGCCGGTGACGAAGACAAATTTGGTCATGTCGTTTTATGGTGGTGGGAAATTGGGATTATAGATGGGCGCTACCTTCGCGCTCTCGCGGGCCTGCGCATTGCCCGCGCTGGGGTCTGCTAAATTCGCGCCCATGAATGAGCTTGCTGGCAAACACATTGTTCTGGGTCTGAGTGGAGGCGTGGCTTGCTACAAGGCGGCCGATTTTTGCCGCCAGCTCATCAAGGCGGGGGCCACCGTGCAGGTGGTGATGACCGAGGCGGCCGAGCGGTTCATCACGCCCGTCACCATGCAGGCGCTGTCGGGCCGCACGGTGTACGGCTCGCAGTGGGATGCCCGCGAACCCAACAACATGCCGCACATCAACCTCAGCCGCGAGGCTGATGCCATCGTGATTGCGCCGTGCAGCGCTGATTTCATTGCCCGCCTGGTGCAAGGCCGGGCCGACGAGCTGCTGAGCCTGATGTGCCTGGCCCGGCCCATCGACCGTGTACCCCTGCTGCTGGCGCCCGCCATGAACCGGGAGATGTGGGCGCACCCCGCCACCCAGCGCAACCTGGCCCAGGTGGCGCAGGACGGTGCCACGGTGCTGGGTGTGGGCAACGGCGACCAGGCCTGCGGCGAAACCGGCGATGGGCGTATGCTGGAGCCCAGCGAATTGCTGGAAGAGGTGATTGCCTTTTTTGCCCCCAAGGTGCTGGCAGGTCAAAAAGTGCTGATCACGGCCGGCCCGACGTTCGAGGCCATCGACCCCGTGCGGGGCATCACGAACCTTTCGAGCGGAAAAATGGGTTTTGCCATTGCCCGCGCTGCGCGTGAAGCGGGTGCCGACGTGACTCTGGTGGCAGGGCCTGTGCATTTGCCCACGCCCCGCGGCGTACGCAGGCTGGATGTGAAATCAGCACAAAATATGCTCGAAGCCGTTGAGGGGCAAGCGCAAGGCGCTACTCTATTTATAGCAACTGCGGCCGTTGCGGACTGGCGCGTGGCAAGCCAGTCCACCGAAAAAATCAAGAAGGATGGCTCTGGCCAGCCCCCGGCGCTGAATTTTGTGGAGAACCCCGACATCCTGGCCCGCGTGGCCCAATCGCCCCGCGCCCAGTCTGGGGCGTTGTACTGCGTGGGCTTTGCCGCTGAAAGCCACGATTTGCTGGCCCATGCCGCTGCGAAGCGTTTGCGCAAGGGTGTGCCGCTGCTGGTGGGCAACATTGGCCCCGCCACTTTTGGTCAAGACGACAATGCCCTGCTGCTGGTAGACGAGCAGGGCCACCGCGAACTGCCGCATGCCTCCAAGCGCGCACTGGCGCAACAACTGGTCGCAGAAATAGCTCGGCGGTTGCCGCGCTGAGCGTGGCGCACCTTGTTGTGCGCCAGCCATGGCGAAGATCAGGGCTTTCTGCGGTGCGCGGAAGGCTTTCGCCGTAGGCTTCCCATTTACTGTCTCAAGAGAACCTGTTTCATGAAGATCGACGTCAAGATTCTTGATCCGCGCATGGCCGAGCAACTGCCGACCTATGCCACCCCTGGCAGCGCCGGCCTGGACCTGCGCGCATGTCTGGATGCGCCCCTCACGCTGCAGCCCAACGCGTGGCAGCTGGTGCCCACGGGCATCGCGGTGTACCTCAAAGACCCTGGCTATGCCGCGTTGATCCTGCCCCGCTCGGGCCTGGGCCACAAACATGGCATCGTTTTGGGCAACCTGGTGGGTTTGATCGACAGCGACTATCAGGGGCCGTTGATGGTGAGTGCCTGGAATCGCAGCGATGTGGCGTTCACGATCGAGCCGATGGAGCGCCTGGCACAAATGGTCATCGTGCCGGTGGTGCAAGCCCAGTTCAACGTGGTGACAGACTTCGTGGCGACCGAGCGCGGCGCTGGCGGCTACGGCTCTACCGGCACGGCCTGAAGTGGCAAAGCGATAGGGCGGCTCATCGTGATCCAGCCCGCCATGTCAGACTTTTCTTACGTTTGGTAGGGCTTGTTACTGACCTGCGCTGTGGTCGGCGTGCACTGGATGCGGCGTTGAATCGTTGGTGTGATGGACAGTGCTTAGATCGTGCGGGTGCATGTTGCGTTCGCGGCACCCGATTGCCACCCCTTCAAGGAGAAACTGATGCGCCATTTCCACCGTACCGCCGTTGCAGCCGTCTCTGCTGCCGGCGTGTTGGCATTGACCGCTTGTGCGAGCAATCGTAACGACCCCTATTACGGCGGCGGCTACCAGGGCACAGCCCCTGCGTATCCTGCGCCTTCACAAAACCCATACGCCACGGAATTCGGGCGTGTGAGCAATATCGAGGTGCTTCATAACCAAAGCCGCGGTGGCGGGCAAACATCGGGTGCCGGCGCAGTGCTGGGTGCCGTGGTGGGCGGGGTGCTGGGCAACCAAGTGGGCAAGGGCTCAGGCCGCGCAGCAGCCACTGCCGTGGGTGTGATTGGCGGCGCCGTGGCCGGCAACGCGATTGAGGGCCGCAACAACCCCGGTGACGACGGCCAGGGCTATCGCATCTCGGTCCAGCTCGATCAGGGCGGCTACCGGGCCTACGACGTGAGCTCGCCCGGCGATTTGCGCATTGGCGACCGCGTGCGCCTTTACAACGGCCAGATTTCTCGCCAATAACCCAGCGCATCCAGTGCGTTGAACCCCCGTAGTGTTCATGCGGGGGGCTCATCCCACCGGGGCTGGGCTTGTGCGGGTTTCAGTGCAGCAACTGGTTGCCGGGCGCCTGGGCTTCAATGCGGAAGAAGCCGGTACCTGCCGTGCCGCGGCCTACTTCCTCTTCGGTGGCTTCGCGCACCGACTCCACCTTCAGTTGCAGGCGCAGTGCAATGCCCGCCAGTGGGTGGTTGCCGTCGAGCACGATGTGTTCAGGGTAAATTTCTGCCACGGTGTACAGGCCGGTACGGGGTGCATCGGGGTTGCAACCTTCGGGCAAAGCCGTGCCTTCAAAAGTCATTCCTTCTTCCACTTCGGCAGGGAAAAGGTGGCGGGGTTCCAAGAAGAGCAGCTGGTCGTTGAAGTCGCCAAAGGCATCCTCAGGTTCCAGGTGCAGTGACAGCTTGGCGCCTGCGCTGTGGCCTTGCAGGGCTTCTTCGATGCGGGGCAGCAAATCGTTGCCGCCCAGCAGGAATTCCACCGGCTCATCCAGCACGTCGAGTTCTTCACCAAGGGTGTCTTTGAGGGTCCAGGTCAGTGCGACCACGCATTGTTGGGTAATTTCCATAGGAGAATTGTCGCAGTTTGACCAACAGCCCCGCCAGGGGCAGGTGCCTTCATCCATGGATATCCAACAACCCTTGACCCTGCTGGGTGGTCTCACGCCAGCCCAGTTCATGCGCCGCCATTGGCACAAAAAGCCTTTGCTGGTGCGCCAGGCCATTCCCAATTTCCAGCCACCGGTGCTGCGTCCCGAGATGTTTGCGCTGGCGGCCGAGGAATCTGTGGAGTCGCGCCTGGTGCAACAAATCAAGGGTGGCTGGAAGCTCCGCCATGGCCCGTTTGCGCGCCGCTCCTTGCCCGCAATGAGCCAGCGCGAGTGGACGTTGCTGGTGCAGGGGGTTGATCTGCACAACGATGCGGTGCACCAGTTGATGCAACAGTTCCGGTTTGTGCCAGAGGCGCGGTTAGACGATTTGATGATCAGCTACGCCACTGACGGTGGCGGGGTAGGGCCGCATTTCGACAGCTACGATGTCTTTTTGTTGCAGGCCCACGGCCGCCGCCGCTGGCGCATCGGCCGCCAGAAGGACTTGACCCTCAAGGAAGGCATTCCTCTCAAGGTGCTGGCGGAGTTTGAGCCGGAGGAAGAGTTTGTGCTGGAGCCTGGCGACATGTTGTACCTGCCTCCTCGCTATGCTCATGACGGGATTGCCGAGGGCGAATGCATGACCTACTCGATAGGCTTCCGTGCGCCCGCCCGTGCCGAACTGGCTCAGGAGTTGCTGGTGCGGCTGTCGGAGGATGCGGCAGAGGATGAGCAGGTGCAGATGTACCGCGATGCCAAGCAGGAAGCGGTGGCAGAGCCGGGTGCGATTCCTGCCGAACTGCAAGCCTTTGCCAAGGAGGCGCTGGAGCGTGCCCTGTCGCAGCCCCTGGCCTTGGAACGTGCCCTCGGCGAGTACCTGACCGAGCCCAAGCCCAACGTATGGTTTGAAGCCAGTGATGGTGGCGCCATGCTGGAAGCGGTGCGCTTGGACCGCCGCACGCGCATGATGTACGACGCGCAGCACATCTTCATCAACGGCGAAAGCTACCGTGCTGGGGGCAAAGACGCCACTTTGATGCGCCGCCTGGCCAACCAGCGCTACCTCAGCTCCAAAGACATCCAGCGTGCCAGCGACGAGGCGCTGGAGTTGCTCTCGATTTGGTGCGATGACGGCTGGGCGCACGCCTGCTCCGACGACACCACTACCCCATGACTACCAGCGACTTGCCTGTGTCCAGCCCCTCTGGCTTGCCCGAGGGGCGGTTTGCTGGGCGCGAGGCTTTTCAGCAAATGGTGCGCGACGCCTTCGCCACTGCTGCATGCGAGGGCTGGGCCGAAATTCTGATCAGCGATGCCAACTTTCACGATTGGCCGCTGGGGGAGCGGGCAGTCGTGGAGTCGCTCCAGGCCTGGGCAAAAGGTGGGCGCCGCTTCACCATGCTGGCCGTCAGCTACGACGATGTCATTCGGCGGCACGCGCGTTTTGTGGGGTGGCGCGGCACTTGGGATCACATCATGACCTGCCGCAAAAGCCCCGCGGCAGACCCTCTGGAATTGCCCAGCGTGCTCTGGTCGCCCGGGTGGGTCATGCAGCGACTGGACCCGGTGCGATGTGCTGGCGTGGCGGGAGGCGAAGCCGATCGCAGAGTGCTGGTGCGCGAGGTTCTGAACGAATGGCTGCGCAGTAAAAGTTCCCCCGGTTTCCCATCCACCACGTTGGGACTTTGATGCCCGTCAAGCCTGGGGTAAGCTCGCGCCGCAGCCAGCGCTCCACAGGGTGTTGCGTCTGCGCCTATGTCAACTTGCTGTAAACCTTTTTTCAGTGTTAGTCACTATTGACTAAATGCCAATATAATTTACGGCTGCACCGCAAAATGGTGCAACTGTCAAATGCATTGCGCCAATGCGTACCAGGGCTTCAACGCGCCGGTCGCCGTGGCTTTTCAAGATTTTTGTTTGTCCAACTAGGAAATTTGAAATGAAGAACTCCGTCGTTCTGGCCGCTCTGATCGCTGCTGCTGCTCTGGCCGCTTGCGGTAAAAAAGAAGAACCCGCTCCAGCACCTGCTCCCGCAGCTGCTCCCGCTCCTGCTGCTGAAGCCGCTCCTGCAGCCCCAGCTGCTTCCGAAGCTGCTCCTGCTGCTTCTGACGCCGCCGCTCCTGCTGCTGACGCTGCCAAGGCTGCTGCTGACACCGCTGCTGCCGCTGCCACTGGCGCTGCTTCCGAAGCCAAGTAATTCGTGATGAGGTAGCCTTTCCGCAGGGAGAGGTTGCATCGCCACTCCAAAGCCCCGCTTTTGCGAAAAAGCGGGGCTTTTGTTTTTGGTGGCACCATGCCGTCGCTCAGATTGCAACGGGGCAGCCGTTGGGGTCATCGCTTGCTTTGCCAGCAGGATTTGCTTTCTATCCAGCCATTCCCACCGAGATCCAGGGCGTTCCCTTCGTCTGGCTGGCCACGCCGATGCGCTCAGGCGGCCAATCCAGCGCGCTGGCCAGGGCCTCCTGCGCCAGCGCGGGTGTGTTGTTGTGGGCGCTCAGGTGGGCGGCCACCACGTGGCCTAGCGACGGGTGTTTCAGCGCTGCCAAAAGCTCAGCGGTCGCTGTATTGACCATGTGACCATAGGGGCCTGCAATGCGGCGTTGCAGGAACAGAGGGTAGCGCGATGCCGCCAGCATGGCAGGGTCATGATTGGCCTCCACCAGCAGGGTGTGACAGCCCGCCAGTTGCGTTTTGACATGCTCGCTGGCGTGTCCCAGGTCGGTCAGAATGCCCAGGTGCACTGCACCATCGGTGCCTCTCAGTTGCAGTGGTTCGCGGGCATCGTGCGGTACGGTGAAGGGGGTGGCTTGCCAGCAGCCCAGGTCGATGGGCTCCAGGTCGTGAGCAATGCGCAGCAGCCCGTTGAAGTCCGGGGAGCCCAGGGCGGCATGTGTGCCGTGGCTCATCCAGATGGGGATGCGATGCTTCAGTGCGATAGACCGCGCGCAGCCAATGTGATCTGAGTGCTCGTGGGTGATGAAGATGGCCGCAATGTCGCTCCAGGCCAGGCCCGCCTGGTCCAGCCGGGCTGCGAGCTGCCGCACGCCCAGGCCGCAATCCACCAGCAGGCGGCGTGTGCGCAGCCCGTCGCTGCCTTCAATCAAGGTCGCGTTACCGGCGCTGCCGCTGCCCAGGTTTTTCAGTCGCAGCATGGGAGACGTTTTGGTGTGTGCATAAAAAAAGCCCCGCAGCCCTGTGGGGAGCTGGCGGGGCACGTCAGGCGCAGGGCCTGAGTGGGCAGAGGGTTACTTCAACTCGTCGGCAATCACGCGAACAATGCGCTCTGCGTTGGCGGACGACTCGGGGGCGCCAGCTTCGTTGAGCACGGACACGGTGGAGGCATTGCCCTCGCTGCGCACGGCGATGCGGTACTTCAGCGGTGGAACGGCAGCAGACGAGCCGCCAAAGAGTTTGCCAAAGAAGCCGGGCTCTTTCTTGTCGGCGTTGGGCGCCACATAGCGCACGAAGTACAAACCGTCGTTGCGATTGCGGTCTTCCACTGTGAAGCCGGTGCGGTCCAGGGCGAGGCCCACACGGCGCCAGGCGCGGTCAAAGTTCTCAGCCAGTTGCACTACGGGCGCGTTGTTCACCGTGGCAATGCGGGCTGCCGGGGTTTGCTGCGTAGGCGCGGTGGCGGCAATCGCCTTGGATTGTTCCTGGCTGACGCCCAGCTTGACCATCAGGCGGCGCAGAAATTCAGTTTCCAGCTCGGGGTCTGCCGCGCGGGGCTGCCAGACGGTCTGATCCTTCTGGGTGTTGGTATACACCTCGATCATGCCGCGGTGGCTGATGAAGATGTCGGTGCCGCCGTTAGCATTGCGCTCCAGGCGGGTGCGGAACTTGTCGCGTTCGCCAGTGGAGTACAAAGAATCGAACACCTTGCCCAAAGCAGCGCGGACGACATCCTGCGGCAGCTTGGCACGGTTTTCAGCCCAGTCGGTTTCCAGGATGCCCAGGTTGGCCTGGTCCTGGGTGAAGATGAAACCGTTCTCCAGCCAGAACTCGCGCACGGGCTCCCACAGCTTATCTGCGGGGCGGTTGACCACGAGCCAGCGCTGGTTGCCATCGCGCTCAATGCGAACGTCACCGATGGAGGTGGCAGCGGCCTGGCTGGCGGCACTAGGTTGTGCCGCTTGCTGGCCTGCCTGCAGAGCGGCTGCAGAAACGGTGCCGCCAGGCACGGCGTAGCGCGAATCTTTGGCGAGCTGGGTCAGGTCGGGGGGCACTTCCAGGGTCGAGCCCTTGGTGGCGCTTTTGTAGTCGATCTTGTCGCCTTCAAGGGTCGAGCAGGCTGACAGGGCAGCAACAAGGGCCAGCAGGCCCAGGCGGGTATTTGCGTTCACTCGGAAATCCTTGGAATGTCGGGGAGGTTTCGCGGCTCAGAGCAGGCCGCTGCTGCGCAGCGCGCCTTCGACCACGGCTTCGTTGCTCTTGGACAGTGGAGTCATGGGCAGGCGCAAGGTTCCGCCGCACAGGCCCATGCGGGCCACCGCCCACTTTACGGGAATGGGGTTGGCTTCCACGAACAGGTGCTTGTGTACGGGCATCAGCTGGAACTGGATTTCCATGGCGCGCTTCACGTCACCTGCAATGGCCGCCACGCACAGTTCGTGCATCAGCTTGGGGGCCACGTTGGCTGTGACGCTCACGTTGCCATGGCCGCCGCACAGCATGAGGGCGACGGCGGTGGGGTCGTCACCCGAGTAGATGCCGAAGCCCTTGGGGGCTTCGCGGATGAGCCACTGGGCGCGTTCGATGTTGCCGGTGGCTTCCTTGATGCCGATGATGCCGGGCACCTGGGCCAGGCGCAGCACGGTGTCGTGCTGCATATCCGCCACCGAGCGGCCGGGCACGTTGTAGAGGATGGTGGGCAGGTCACCCACGGCCTCGGCAATCGCCTTGAAATGCTGGTATTGGCCTTCTTGCGTGGGCTTGTTGTAGTAGGGCACTACCTGGAGCTGCGTGTCGGCGCCGACCTTCTTGGCGAACTTGGCCAGTTCGATGGCTTCGGCAGTGGAGTTGGCACCGCAACCAGCCATGATGGGCACGCGCTTGGCGGCTTGCTCCACGGCCACGCGAATGATTTCGCAGTGCTCTTCCACATTCACCGTGGGCGATTCGCCCGTGGTGCCAACGACGCCGATGCAATCGGTGCCTTCAGCGATGTGCCAGTCGATCAGTTTGCGCAAGGCGGGGTAGTCAACGCTACCGTCCTCATGCATGGGGGTGACAAGGGCGACGATGCTGCCGGTGAGGGGCACGGAAGAAGAGGTCATGTCCGCAGATGGAAACGGTAAAAGGGCATTCTAACTAGACAAGGGCTGCAGTCTGTGGCGCGCAGGTGCCTCGGGGTGAGGTGTTTCCCGCACGGCGGCAATGCGCTGCACAAACCGCGCCGGGTTTTCGAGGTATCCATCCTCGTAGGCCACGGTGCGCAGCGCGCCAAAAGCCTGCAGCAGCTCGCCGGGGCGCAGCAAAAAATCGGCCCGGCTGGGCCTGCCCACGGTTTCGTGGCCCTGCGCGAAGGTTTCGTAAATCAGAACGCCGCCGGGCGCCAGGCTGGCCAGCACGGCGGGCAGCAAGGGGCGCCACAGGTAGTTGGTCACCACCACGGCCCCGAACTGCCGGCTGGGCAAAGGCCAGGGCCCGTTTTCAATGTCGGCGCAGATCAGCTCGCCCAGTCCGGTGCAGGCGGCAATGGCTTCGGGGGAGCGGTCCACGCCCGTCACCTGCAGGCCCTGGGCCTGTAGCCAGCGCATGTGGCGACCTGCGCCGCAGGCCAGGTCCAGCGCCGTGGCGTGGGGTGGAATCAGATGCGTCCATCGCTGGACCCAGGACGAGGGAGCTTCCGTACCGTGCATGTGGTTGTGCTATTGAATTGATAGCTACTTGCGCTTATCTATCAAGCGCTAGAGGCCAGAAATGCTTGAAGTCAAAAACACGACCACACCTTGTCGGCCACCATCACCATGAAGTCTGGCACCGTGTACATCGCAAACACGGCCAGGCAGGCGGCGATGGCTGCAAACCAGCCCAGCCCGCGCAGCCACGGGCGGCGGGGTGGGGTGGTGGGGGAATGTGAAGCCATGGCGGCAAAAACTGCGTTGTTCACGCCGCTTGCGGCTGTGCCCGCTGGATGGGCGCTTCCTTGATGGGCAGGTTCACCAGCCCTGCCAGCACACCCAGCCCAATGGCGATGTACCAGACGATGTCATAGCTGCCAGTGGCGTCGTACAGGTAACCGCCCAGCCACACGCCCATGAAGCTGCCGAGCTGGTGGCTGAAGAACACAAACCCGCCCAGCATCGAGAGGTGCTGCACCCCAAAAATCTGGGCAATGGTGGCGTTGGTGGGGGGCACCGTAGACAGCCACAAGGTGCCCATCACGGCCGAGAAGATGTAGACCGACAGGGGCGACAGCGGCACCAGCAAAAAGACGCTGATCGCCACGGCCCGCGCCAGGTAAATGAACGAGAGGATGAAGCGCCGTGGCATGCGCTGCCCCAGGGTGCCCGCGATGTAGGTGCCAAACACGTTGAACAGCCCGATCAGTGCCAGCGCATAGCTGGCCACCTGGGGCGACAAGCCGTTGTCCCTGAGGTAACTGGGCATGTGCACGCCGATGAACACCACCTGGAAGCCGCACACAAAGTAGCCCGCCATCAGCAAATTGAAGCTGGGGTAGCTGAAGGCCTCCCGCAGGGCTTGGCCAATGGTTTGGTCACGCTTCGGTGGTGCGGCCCCCTGAAAGCCCGGTTCCCGCAGGCCAAATGCCAGCGGAATGATCAGCAGCACCGCCATCGACAGCGCCAGCAATGCCTGCTGCCAGCCCAGGCTGGCAATCAGCCACCCTTCCACCGGCACCATCAGAAACTGCCCGAACGAGCCTGCCGCTGCGGCCACGCCCATGGCCCAAGAGCGCCTCTCGGGCGCAATCTGCCGGCCCAGCACGCCGTAGATCACGGCGTAGGTGGTGCCTGCCTGCGCTGCCCCGATCAAGAGGCCGGTGGTGAGTGCAAACAAGAGCGGGGTGGGCGAAAGCGCCATGCCCGCCAGTCCCAGGCCGTACAAAACGGCACCGCCCATCAGCACGCGGAAGGCGCCAAACCGGTCGGCCGCCATGCCCGCAAAGATCCCGATCACGCCCCACGACAGATTTTGCAGCGCAATCGCAAAAGCGAACGACTGGCGGGTCCACCCCATCTCTTGGGTGATGGGCTGTAGCCACAGGCCAAAGCCGTGGCGCACGCCCATGGACAGCGTGACGATGGCAGCCCCGCAGGCCAGCACCTGGAACATGGATAGTTTCGGAGGATTCATATGCATTCACAGGAATGTAGCCAGATTGCGGGAATTGTGCTGGCACACCAGTGACCAATACAGTGCGAGAGACGGGGCGCGCGACTGGTTTTTTATCCAGCCTTTGCGGCACTGCCCCACTACAATCCGCGCCATGGCAGCCAAACCCTCCTCAGTTTCCGCAAGCGAATATTCCGAAGGCTCGATCCGCGTGCTCAAGGGCCTGGAGCCCGTCAAGCAGCGCCCGGGCATGTACACCCGCACCGACAACCCCCTGCACATCATTCAGGAAGTGCTGGACAACGCCGCCGACGAGGCACTGGCCGGCTACGGCAAAAAGATCAAGGTCACGCTGCACACAGATGGCTCGGTGAGCATCGAAGACGATGGCCGGGGCATTCCGTTTGGCATGCACCCCGAAGAGAAGGCCCCGGTGATTGAACTGGTCTTCACCCGCTTGCACGCGGGTGGCAAGTTTGACAAGGGCAAGGGCGGGGCTTACAGCTTCTCGGGCGGCTTGCACGGCGTGGGCGTGAGCGTGACCAACGCACTGGCTACGCGGCTGGAGGCTTGCAGCCACCGCGAAGGGCAGGTGGCACGCCTGGTGTTCTCGGGCGGCGATGTGGTCGAGCCGCTGGTGGTCCGCCCGCTGGAGGCCGGTGAGCGCAAGCAGGGCACCACCGTGCGCGTGTGGCCTGATGCCAAGTACTTTGAATCGAGCGCGTTGCCCATGGGTGAACTCACCCACCTGCTGCGCAGCAAGGCGGTGCTGATGCCCGGCGTGTCTGTCTCGCTCATCAACGAGAAGACGCGCGACACCCAGACCTGGCAATACAAGGGCGGCCTGCGCGACTACCTGACGCAGACGCTGACTGCCGACCCGGTCATCCCCCTGTTTGAAGGTGAAGGCTTTGCCGACAGCGGCAACGAGAGCTTTGCCGAAGGTGAAGGCGCCGCGTGGGCCGTGGCCTTCACCGAAGAAGGCGCGCCGGTGCGCGAGAGCTACGTCAACCTGATCCCCACCAGCGCAGGCGGTACGCACGACAGTGGCCTGCGCGATGGTCTGTTCAACGCCGTCAAGAGCTTCATCGAGCTGCACAGCCTGGCTCCCAAGGGCGTCAAGCTGCTGCCCGAAGACGTGTTTGCGCGCGCCAGCTATGTGCTGAGCGCCAAGGTGTTGGACCCGCAGTTCCAAGGCCAGATCAAGGAGCGGCTGAATTCGCGCGATGCGGTGCGCCTGGTCAGCGGCTTTGTGCGCCCGGCGCTGGAGCTGTGGCTGAACCAGCATGTCGAATACGGCAAGAAGCTGGCCGAGCTGGCCATCAAGGCCGCGCAAACGCGCCAGAAGGCAGGCCAGAAGGTGGAAAAACGCAAGGGTTCTGGCGTGGCCGTGCTGCCTGGCAAGCTGACGGACTGCGAAAGCCGCGACACCAGCCACAACGAGGTGTTTCTGGTGGAGGGCGACTCGGCTGGCGGCAGCGCCAAGATGGGCCGCGACAAGGAAAGCCAGGCCATCCTGCCGCTGCGCGGCAAGGTGCTCAATACCTGGGAGGTTGAGCGCGACCGGCTGTTTGCCAACAACGAAATCCACGACATTTCAGTAGCCATTGGTGTGGATCCGCATGGGCCCAATGACACCCCCGATTTGAGCGGCCTGCGCTACGGCAAGATTTGCATCTTGAGCGATGCGGACGTGGACGGCTCGCACATCCAGGTGCTGCTGCTCACGCTGTTCTTCCGTCACTTTCCCAAGCTCATCGAAGCAGGGCACATCTACGTGGCGCGCCCCCCGCTGTTCCGCGTGGACGTGCCCGCGCGCGGCAAAAAGCCTGCGGCCAAGATGTATGCGCTGGACGATGGTGAACTCAATGCCATCCTCGATAAATGCGCCAAGGAAGGCGTGCCGCGCGAGAAGTGCCAGATCAGCCGCTTCAAGGGGCTGGGCGAAATGAACGCCGAGCAGTTGTGGGAGACCACGCTCAACCCCGACACCCGCCGCCTGCTGCCCGTGCAGCTGGGCGACGTGGACTTTGCCGCCACCGAGGGGCTCATCACCAAGCTCATGGGCAAGGGCGAAGCTGCTGCGCGCCGTGAGCTGATGGAACTGCATGGCGATGCGGTCGAGATCGATATCTGACGTGCTGAGCCGCATTTGCCCCCGCTGTCTGCCATGACGTTGTTTAGCAAAATTGGCCTCTTGCGCTTATCAGCGCTGGGTTTGCTGCTCTGCTTTTTGCAGCAGCATGCCCACGCTGACCTGTGGGCGCATGTGGACGAGCGCGGGGTGACGCACTTTGCAGCCGAGCAGCTGGATGCCAGGTACCAGCTCTTCTTTCGGGGTGCCGAGTTCGATTCGACCCGCGACATGCCTGCCAACGCACCCGTCACGCCCCATGGCATGCCCAGCGCGGGCGCGCGCCTGCTGGCGTTTTTTGACATTGCGCCGGGCTACAAAAGCATCAAGCACCACCTGCGGGCCGCGTCGGAGCAGCAGGCGGTGGACTACGAGCTGCTGCAGGCGCTGATCGCCACCGAGTCGGGCTTTGATGCGCAGGCCGTTTCGCCCAAGGGCGCGGTGGGCCTGATGCAGCTCATGCCCGCCACGGCCAGCCGCTTTGGCGTGCGGGCCGATGCCAAGCGCTCTCTGGAACAAAAGCTGACCGACCCCGCCGTGAACGTGCCTGCAGGCACACGCTACCTGCGTTATTTGCTGGACCTGTTCCCTGGCCGCATGGATCTGGCCTTGGCGGCCTACAACGCGGGCGAGGGCGCGGTGCAGCGGGCGGGTAACCAGATTCCGGCCTTCAAGGAAACCCAGAACTACGTGCGCACCGTGCTGGCGCTGTACCACCAGCTCAAACCCCCGGCGCCGGTGCAGGCCCATCGTGCGGCCCCTGGGCGGGTGCGCATGCAACTGCAGGGCGGCGCCCACAACCGCGGCAACCTGCCGCCCGACACCGTGGTGGCGCAAAGCCGCGCCAGCCATGAACCTCTACCGACGATTCCGAACGAATGAGCGCTAACGAATGAGCGACCAACCCACTTTAGATTTCACCACCGCTGGCGATGACGGCGGCGACTCCCTGGGCCTGGCGGGCTACGCCCAGCGCGCCTATCTGGAATACGCGTTGTCGGTCGTCAAAGGCCGTGCGCTGCCCGATGTGTGCGACGGCCTCAAGCCCGTGCAGCGGCGCATTCTGTATTCGATGGACCGCATGGGCCTGGGCTACAGCGGCCCCACGCGCAACACGGCGGCCAAGCCCGTCAAGAGCGCTCGTGTGGTGGGCGATGTGCTGGGCCGCTTCCACCCCCACGGCGACCAGTCGGCCTACGACGCGCTGGTGCGCATGGCGCAGGATTTTGCCCAGCGCTACCCGCTCATCGACGGCCAGGGCAACTTCGGCAGCCGCGACGGCGACGGCGCTGCGGCCATGCGCTACACCGAGGCGCGCCTGTCCCGCATCACCAGCCTGCTGCTCGATGAAATCGACGAAGGCACGGTCGATTTCATGCCCAACTACGACGGCAGCACGGAAGAGCCTCGCCAACTGCCCGCCCGTCTGCCCTTCGCGCTGCTCAACGGCGCCAGCGGCATTGCCGTGGGGCTGGCCACCGAGATCCCCAGCCACAACCTGCGCGAGATTGCCGATGCGTGCGTGGCGCTCATCAAGACACCCACGCTGAGCCAGGAAGAGCTGCTGGCCATCGTGCCCGGCCCGGACTACCCCGGTGGCGGCCAGATCATCAGCAGCCCCGGCGACATTGCCGACGCCTACCGCACCGGCCGTGGCAGCCTGAAAGTTCGTGCGCGCTGGAAGATCGAAGACATGGCGCGCGGCCAGTGGCAACTGGTGGTGACCGAGCTGCCGCCCGGCGTCAGCACCCAGCGCGTGCTGGAAGAGATTGAAGAAATCACCAACCCCAAGGTCAAGGCCGGCAAGAAGGCGCTGACGCAGGAGCAGACGCAACTCAAGGCCAGCATGCTGGCGGTGCTGGACGTGGTGCGTGACGAATCGAGCAAAGACGCGCCTGTGCGCCTGGTGTTCGAGCCCAAAACCGGCAAGACTCCGCAGCAAGAACTGATCACCGCGCTGCTGGCCCACACCAGCCTGGAAACCTCGGCCCCCATCAACCTCACCATGGTGGGGCTCGACGGCAAGCCGGTGCAAAAGTCGCTGCGCCAGATGCTGGAAGAGTGGATCGCCTTCCGCCAGACCACCATCACCCGCCGCAGCCAGCACCGGCTGAACAAGGTGCTGGACCGCATCCACATCCTCGAAGGGCGGCAGACCGTGCTGCTCAACATCGACGAGGTGATTGCGATCATCCGCCACAGCGACGAGCCCAAGGCGGCGCTGATTGCACGTTTCAACCTGAGCGATCGGCAGGCTGAAGACATTCTCGAGATCCGCCTGCGCCAACTGGCACGGCTCGAAGCCATCAAGATCGAGCAAGAGCTGAAAGAGCTGCGCGAAAGCCAGGGCAAGCTCGAAGACATCTTGAACAACCCCGGCTCGCTGCGCCGCACCATGGTCAAGGAGATCGAGGCCGACGCCAAGACCTTTGCCGACGCGCGCCGCACGCTGATCCAGGCCGAGAAAAAGGCCGTGGCCGAAGTCAAGGTGGTGGACGAGCCGGTGACGGTGGTCGTCTCGCAAAAGGGCTGGGTACGCGCCCGCACCGGCCATGGGCATGAGGCGGCCAGCTTTGCCTTCAAGGCGGGCGACGGGCTGTACGGCACGTTTGAATGCCGCACGGTCGATACCTTGCTGGCCTTTGGCAGCAATGGCCGCGTGTACTCGGTGGCCGTGTCGCTGCTGCCCGGCGCACGGGGCGACGGCCAGCCGGTGACCACGCTGATCGAGCTGGAAGCCGGCACGCAGTTGCTGCACTACTTTGCAGGCCCGGCCAACGCCACGCTGCTGCTGTCCAGCTCGGGCGGCTACGGCTTTTTGGCGGCGGTGGAGAACATGGTTTCGCGCCAAAAGGGCGGCAAGGCCTTCATCTCGCTGGGCGAAGGCGAAACGGTGTGCGTGCCTTCGCACGCAGCGGGCACCACGGGCAGCAAGCCGCTGCTGCCGGCCACACATGTGGCCTGCGCGTCGGTGGGTGGGCGTATCCTCACGTTCGAGATCACCGAGCTGAAAACCATGGCCAACGGCGGCCGGGGCCTGATGCTGATCGACCTGGAAGACAAGGACCAGCTTGCAGGCGCCGCAGCCTACACGCGCAGCATTCGCCTCGATGGCATTGGCCGTGGCGGCAAGGTGCGCGATGAGACGCTGGAGATCCGCAGCTTGAACAACGCCCGCGCCGCACGCGGCCGCAAGGGCAAGGCGGCGGACCTGGGCTTCAAGCCCAACGCCGTCACCCGCGTGGAGTGATGCTGCTGCGCGCAGCACCCAAACAAAAAAAGCCAACCGGCAACGGTTGGCTTTTTTTGTGGAGCGACCGAATCAGGCCAGCTCGGCGATCAGCTCAATCTCCACGCAAGCGCCCATGGGGATCTGGGCCACGCCGAAGGCGCTGCGGGCGTGCACGCCCTTGTCGCCAAACACCTGGCCCAGCAGCTCGCTGGCGCCGTTGGTCACCAGGTGCTGCTCGGTGAAGTCGCCGGTGGAGTTCACCAGGCTCATCACCTTGACGATGCGCTTGACGCGGTTGAGGTCACCACCTGTGGCGGCGTGCAGCGTGCCCAGCAGGTCGATGGCCACGGCGCGCGCGGCCAGCTTGCCTTCTTCGGTGGTGATGTTCTTGCCGAACTGCGCGGCCCAGGGCTTGCCATCCTTGCGGGCGATGTGGCCGGATAGGAACACCAGGTTGCCCGTTTGCACATATGGCACATAGGCGGCCGCAGGCACGGACACGGGGGGCAGGGTGATGTTGAGTTCGCTCAGCTTGTCGTAAACGCTCATGGTTTTCCTTGGGTTGAAGTGCGAGGGAAAGCGCGGGCGCCCGCGCCTCCAAAAAGCGCTGGCCGGGCCCACACGGTGTTGCGGCGCCAAGTGTTACACAGCCGGTGCCGCATCGGCGGTGCCTGGGGCGCTGCAACGGCGCATTAGCATCAGCCCATGTTTGGCATAAGCCCCTCTAATAGCCACCTTCAGCCCTCCTGCCCCGATGGTGGAGAAGGCGCTCGTCCAGTGCGCTGTGTGCACGGGGGCGATGACGGTGTTCGCAGACTGTGGCCTTTGCCTGCCATGTTGTGCGGTGTATTGGCGGGCTCCGCGCTGCAGCTGTGGCAACCCGAGCTGTGGGCCATGTGGGTGTACGGCAGTGTCTTGGGCGCGATGGGCGTGGTGGGAGCCTGCGTGCTGTGCCGCCCACTGCTGCGCAGGCGCTGGCTGGATCAGAACGGTGCAGGGCGGCCCTGGTGGCGGGTTGGAGGGGTGATAGCCACGCTGCTTTGGGCGGCCATTACCGCCTTTGCCCTGTGTGGTTTGCGGGCCAGCGCATTTGCCGGGCAGGGCCTGCCTGCGGCGATGGAGGGGCAGGACGTGCGCATCACCGCCGTGGTGGCAGCCATGCCACAGCGCACCGAGGCCGGGGTGCGCCTGCGCTTGCAGGTGGAGTCTGCCGAGTGGGCGGATGCCGCGCCCGATGCGGGCCGCGCCCGAGCCCCCGAGCGCCCGGACACTGCGCCCCAGGTGCCTCCGTTGATCGATGTGTCCTGGTACGGCGGCGTGCTGCGTGACGCCCAGGGCTTGGTCGATTTGCAGCGCCAGCCGCCCGAGCTGCGTGCAGGGGAGCGCTGGCGCATGACGGTGCGCCTGAAAGCGCCCCACGGGTTGCGCAACCCCCACGGCTTTGACTACGAACTGTGGCTGTGGGAGCAGGGCGTGCAGGCCACGGGCTATGTGCGCGCTGGCCCCAAAGATCAGCCCCCCGAGCGGCTGGGTACCACCTGGCAGCACCCGGTGGAGCAATGGCGCCAGTCGGTACGCGACGCCATCTTTCAGCGCCTGGTCAGCAGCACTGCGGTAGACGAAGAGGCATCCGCCCAGCGCGTGGCCGGGGTGGTGGCCGCCCTGGTCACGGGCGACCAGCGGGCCATTGACCGGGCAGATTGGGACATCTTCCGCGCCACGGGCGTGGCGCATCTGATGAGCATTTCTGGCCTGCACATCACCTTGTTTGCCTGGCTGGCCGCTGCCCTGGTGCGGCTGCTGTGGCGGCGTTCGGCCCGGTTGTGCATGGCGGTACCGGCGCCCACGGCGGCCCTGGTGTGTGGCGTGGTGCTGGCAGGCGGCTACGCGTTGTTCAGCGGCTGGGGTGTGCCCGCGCAGCGCACGGTGACCATGCTGGCGGTGGTGGCGGCCCTGCAGCTCAGCGGCCGTCGCTGGCCCTGGCCGCAGGTGTGGTTGCTGGCCTGCGCTGCCGTGGTGCTGACTGACCCCTGGGCGCTGTGGCAGGCTGGGTTCTGGCTGAGCTTTGTGGCCGTGGGGGTGTTGTTTGCTACTGATTCTGTAGCTGCTGACGCTTATCCTAAAGGCGCTAGAGGCCATTTTTATGCATTATTGCGTGAGCAGTGGGTGGTGACGCTGGCGCTCACGCCGCTGAGCCTGCTGCTGTTTGGCCAGGTGTCGCTGGTGGGGTTTGCGGCCAACTTGCTGGCCATACCGTGGGTCACGCTGGTGGTCACGCCCCTGGCGCTGGCCGGGGTGGTGTGGGCGCCGTTGTGGTCGCTGGCGGCGTGGGCTTTGCAGCCCCTGGCGGCGGGCCTGCAGTGGCTGGCCAGTTGGCCCTGGGCGGTGGTGTTTTTGCCCGCAGCACCGTTGTGGGCTGGCGTGCTGGCCTTGCTGGGCGGCGGCTTGCTGGCCATGCGCCTGCCATGGCAGTTGCGCTTGTGGTCTGTGCCGCTGCTGGTGCCTTTGCTTTGCTGGCAGGCGCCTAGGCCTGCGCCGGGCCAGTTTGAGCTGCTGGCGCCCGACATTGGCCAGGGCAATGCCGTGCTGGTGCGCACGGCCACGCGCACCTTGCTGTACGACGCAGGCCCGCGCTTTAGCCGCGAAAGCGACGCGGGCCACCGCGTGCTGGTGCCGCTGCTGCGGGCGCTGGGCGAACGGGTAGACGTGCTCATGCTCAGCCACCGCGATGCGGACCACACCGGGGGTGCGGCCGCCGTGCTGGCCCAGCAGCCAGGGGCGGCGTTGACAGGGTCGATCGAAGCCGAGCATGCGCTGCAAGCCTTGCGCCCTGCCACGCCGTGCGTGGCGGGGCAGCGCTGGGTGTGGGACGGAGTGGCGTTTGAAGTGCTGCACCCCACGGGCGCCGAGTCTGATCACCCAACCCGCCCCAACACGGCAAGCTGCGTGCTGCGGGTAGCCAGCGCGGCAAGTGGCGTGCACGCGCAGGCCGTGGCACTGCTGGTGGGGGACATCGAAGCCGCGCAAGAGCAAGCCCTGCTGGCGCGTGCCGCTCCTGTCAAAGCCGACGTGCTGCTGGTTCCGCACCATGGCAGCAAGACCTCGTCCAGCCCCGCGTTTCTGGACGCGGTACAGCCGCGCACCGCATTGGTGCAGGCGGGCTACCGCAACCGCTTTGGCCACCCTGCACCCGAGGTGTTGCAGCGCTACGCCCAACGCCAGGTGCCCGTGGTGGAGTCGGCCCGCTGCGGTGCGGCGATCTGGTCTTCCGCCCGTCCGGATGTGGTGGAGTGTGAACGCGACAAGGGGCGCCGCTACTGGCAGCACACGGTGCCCTGAGAGCGGCGCAAAGTGCGCAGCTTCGATCCTGATCAGGGTTTGTGCTGCTTTTGCGCAGCCCAGCCCCAAGGCGGGCGCGTAACTTGCTATCCTGACTGTAGGAGGCCCGTCCATGCAGAAATTTGACGAGATGTACGCCATGCTGCCCTTTGATGGCAGTGACGTGCGCGAGCACTACAAGCGCTATGCGCACTGGCTGGCGCAGCAACCCCCTGGGGTGATGCAGGATCGCCGGGCTGAAGCCGAGATGATCTTCCGGCGCGTAGGCATCACCTTTGCCGTGTATGGCGCCAAGGACGAAAGCGGGGCAGGCAACGAGCGGCTCATTCCGTTTGACCTCATCCCTCGCATCATCCCGGCGCACGAGTGGAGCCGCATGCAGCAGGGGCTGGTGCAGCGCGTCACGGCGCTCAATCGCTTCATCCACGACGTTTATCACGGTCAAGACATCCTCCGCGCTGGCGTGGTGCCGGCCGACCTGATCCTGAACAACGCGCAGTACCGCCCAGAGATGGCGGGCGTGCAGGTGCCGCAGAACATCTACGCGCACATTGCGGGCATCGACATCGTGCGCGCGCCCGACGCGCAGGGCCAGGGCGAGTACTACGTGCTGGAAGACAACCTGCGCGTGCCCAGCGGCGTGAGTTACATGCTGGAAAACCGCAAGATGATGATGCGGCTCTTCCCCGAGCTGTTCAGTCTGCACAAGGTGGCGCCCGTGGCCCATTACCCCGACCTGTTGCTGGACACCCTGCGCGCCAGCGCGCCCGCCACGGCGGACGACCCCACGGTGGTGGTGCTCACGCCCGGCATGCACAACAGCGCGTACTTCGAGCACGCCTTCCTGGCCCAGCAGATGGGTGTGGAGCTGGTCGAAGGGCAAGACCTGGTGGTGCGCGACAAGTTCGTGTATATGCGCACCACGCGCGGCCTACAGCGGGTGGATGTGATTTACCGCCGCGTGGACGACGACTTCCTCGATCCGCAGGTCTTCCGCCCTAACTCCACGCTGGGCTGCTACGGCCTGATGGAGGCGTACCGCGCAGGCAACGTGGCCATCTGCAACGCTGTGGGCACCGGCGTGGCCGACGACAAGTCCGTCTACCCCTACGTGCCCGAGATGATTCGCTTCTACCTGGGCCAGGAACCCATCCTGAAAAACGTGCCCACCTGGATGTGCCGCAAGCAGGACGACCTGCAGTACGTGCTGGCAAACCTCAAAGACCTGGTGGTCAAGGAGGTGCACGGTGCGGGTGGCTACGGCATGCTCATTGGCCCTGCCGCCACGCAGGCCGAGATCGAAGACTTCCGCCGCGCCCTGCTGGCCAACCCGGCGGGCTACATCGCCCAGCCCACACTCAGCCTGTCGAGCTGCCCCACCTATGTGGAAAGTGGCATTGCCCCGCGCCACATCGACCTGCGCCCCTTTGTGCTGAGCGGCCGCGAAGTGCAGATGGTGGCCGGTGGCCTGACCCGCGTGGCCTTGCAAGAGGGCTCGCTGGTGGTCAATTCATCGCAAGGCGGCGGCACCAAAGACACCTGGGTGCTGGGAAATCGAGGGACTGAATGATGCTGAGCCGTACCGCTGACCATTGGTTCTGGATGTCCCGCTACACCGAGCGGGCGGTAAAGCGGGCCGCAGGCGCGCTTTCAACACAACACCGCGTGCGTGCGCAGCATGTGCGTGGTTCTCTGCCCTCTTCGATCAAGGAGGCCGCATGCTGAGCCGCACCGCCGACCATCTGTTCTGGATGTCCCGCTACACCGAGCGGGCAGTAAAGCGAGCCGTAGGCGCGCTTTCAACACAACACCGCGTACGTGCGCAGCATGTGCGTGGTTCTCTGCCCTCTTCGTTCAAGGAGGCCGCATGCTGAGCCGCACCGCCGACCATTTGTTCTGGATGTCTCGCTACACCGAGCGGGCAGAGAACACCGCCCGCATGCTGAGCGTGAGCTACGAAACCTCGCTGCTGCCCCAGGCGGCAGAGGCTGCGCGCGAAGGCTGGGAGGGGCTGCTCTCCATCAGCGAGTTGATTCCCGCCTTCACGGCCAAATACGATGAGATCACGCCCGCCAACGTGCTGGACTTCATGGTCCGTGATGGGTACAACCCTTCGTCCATCGTGTCGTGCCTGCGCGCTGCGCGCGAGAACGCACGTGCTGTGCGCGGAGCCTTGACGACCGAGGTGTGGGAAACCATCAACCAGACCTGGCTGGAACTGCACCGGCAACTTCAGGGCAACGCCTTTGAGCGCGACCCCGGCCAGTTTCTGGAATGGGTGAAATACCGCTCGCACCTCTCGCGCGGGGTGACGGCGGGCACCATGCTGCAAGACGAAGCCTTTCACTTCTTGCGCATGGGCACGTTTCTGGAGCGGGCCGACAACACGGCGCGCTTGCTGGATGTGAAGTTCCATGCTGTGCAGAACGACTTCTTTGGCCGCGCCAGTGAGCGCAACCAGGAAAACGACTTCTACCACTGGAGCGCCATCTTGCGCAGCGTCTCGGCGTTCGAGGTGTACCGCAAGGTCTACCGCGACGTGATCACGCCAGGGCGTGTGGCCGACCTGCTCATCCTGCGGCGCGACATGCCCCGGTCACTGCATGCCAGCCTGCATGAAGTGGTGGAAAACCTGAACCTGCTGGCCAACAACCACTCGGCCGAAACTCAGCGCCGCGCGGGCCGCCTGCTGGCCGATTTGCAATATGGCCGCATCGACGAAATTCTGTCGCACGGACTGCACGCCTTCCTCACGCAGTTCCTGGACAAGGTGAACGATCTGGGGGCGGGCATCAGCCGTGATTTCTTGGTCGCAGTGAGCGACTGAAAGGCGCTCGGGCGGGCCGTCTAACGGCTGCCCGGTTCACCCTGCTCGGCTGCGCCTGCGAGGCTTGAGTGTTTTCAGGCGTTGCGCCTGCGTTCGCGCAGCATGAAGAGGTACAGGCTCTCGACCTTTTCGCGTGCCCACGGGGTTTTGCGCAAAAACTTGAGGCTGGAGCTCACGCTGGGGTCGATCTGGAAGCAGCGGATGGGAATCTGCCGCCCCAGTTCGTCCCAGCCAAAGTAATCGGCAAGCCCCACCACCATCGCTTCGAGGGTGATGCCGTGCAGCGGGTTGCGCGCCTGCTTGGCAGGCGCCGCACCGGCAGGGAGGGTGGGCGTGGGCGTGGGTGCGGGCTCGGTGGTGTGCGCCCCATTGCTTTCTGTGGGGGGCGTGTGTTCGGTGGGTGGGACAGAGTTCATGGGCCCAAGGATAAGCGCCCCGGCGGCCCGCCGGTTACGCCTCGTGCCGCTGCAGGTGCGGGTCGCGCTGGAACAGTTCGGCCGTCCAGTCCACAAAGGCGCGTACCTTGGCGCTCAAATGTCGGTTGGGCGGGTACACCACGTAGATGGGGAGCAGGGGCTGCGTCCAGTCCGGCAGCAGTTGCACCAGGGTCCCGGCCTTCAGATGTTTTTGCGCTTGAAAGCTGGTGATCTGCGCCACACCCATGCCGTGCAGGGCTGCGGTGACGTAGGCGTTGGCTTCATTCACGCTCACCTGGTAGGGGCCGTTGATGTCGATGGACTCGGTACCTTTGCGGAACTCCAGCGGGTAGTGGCGCCCGGACTGGGGCGAAAAATACAGCAGGCTGGTGTGCTTTTCTTCCAGCTCCAGCGGGTGCTGCGGCGTGCCTTTGCGCGCGAGGTAATCGGGCGATGCCAAGGTGATGAATTCCAGATTGCCAATGCGCCGTGCCACCAGCGATTGGTCGCTCAGCTCGCCCCCGCGGATCACGCAGTCCACGTTGTCGCCAATCAGGTCCACGGTGCGGTCGCTCACGCCCAGGTCGAGCTGGATGTCGGGAAAGCGCGTCTGGAAGTCCGCCAGGTGCGGAATGATGAGCAGCTGCGCCACCGAGGTGCCCACGTCCACCCGCAGGCGGCCCATGGGGTTGGCGCGGGCGTTGGTCATGCTGGCTTCAATGTCATCCAGGTCAGACAGCAGCCGCACGGTGCGCTCGTAGTAGGCCGCGCCATCGGCCGTCACGGTCACGCGGCGGGTGGTGCGGTTGAGCAGCTTCACGCGCAGGCGCTCCTCCAGCGCTTGCACATGCTTGGTGACGGTGGCCTTGGGCAGCGACAACGAATCGGCGGCGCGCGTGAATGTGCCGGCTTCAACGACACGGGTGAATATGCGCATGGCCTGTATTTGGTCCATCGCCCCTCCTGGAATCCTGACAACGGGTGGATCAGCGCCCACAGAACCAGGTTCTGTGGGCGCTGAAGAATTCTCACACGCAACCAGCACCTTGATTGTTGTGAGATTGGAAACACTGCAGTGGTGTTTGCCGGGTTTATCGGCTTGCGCGCAGCCGGTACATTTCCCAACATCGCAAACCTACCCGCCTTTCCTTCACAGGCCATCGCCATGCCGCCCGACGCACCTCGTCCCACCCCGCAGCCCCACCCAGCAGCAGCCCCTGCCAAGGCGCAGCCTGCCGCTGCGCGCTGTGTAGACAGCGCCATCGATCTGGCAAGCGGTGAACCTGTGGTAGTGCGCATGTATGGCCGCAAGAAGGCGGGTCATGCGTCGCCCCTGGTGGTGCATTTTCACGGCGGTGCTTTCGTTTCGGGTGATCTGGACAACGGCCACACCGTGGCCCATTTGCTGGAAGGCGCGGGCGCTGTGGTGGTGTCGGTGGCTTATCCGCTCACGCCCTTTCCGCAGCCGGTGGACACTGGCTATGGCGTGTTGCAGTGGGTGCACCGCCATCGCACCAAGCTGGGCGGGCAAGGGGCCTTGGTGTATCTGGCAGGGGAAGAGGCCGGAGGCAATCTGGCGGCGGCCGTGGCGCTGATGGCGCGCGACCAGGCCCACCCACCACTGGCCGGGCAAATTTTGTTGTCTCCCATGCTCGACCCTTGCGTAGGGTCTGCTTCGCAGCGGCGCACCACCGGAGACGCGGTGGACTGCAAGTGGGTTCAGGGCTGGCGCAATTTCCTGCGCTGCCCGCGCGATGCCGAGCACCCTTATGCCGTGCCTGCCTCGGCCCATCGCCTGGCGGGCTTGCCCCCCACGCTGGTGTTGGTGGGCGACACCGATCCCATGCGTGACGAAGCCCTGGCCTACGCAGCGCGCCTGCACGCCGCAGGCCTGCAAGTCACGCAGCATGTGTTTGCCAAAGCCGAGAAGTGGCCCGAGCCGCTGCTGGAAACCGGCCCGCACGAATGCCCCTGTGCCGGGGCGGTGCAGGAAGAGTTCCGGCGGTTCTTCGAAGCCACCCGATGTCGGGAGTCCTCCTGACGCCGCTGATCCGCTGATTCCCTGAGTCACCACCCCACACGCCTTTCTGGCCCTTTTGCAGGCGCCGCCCCGCAGGGCGTGCCTGTGTCCGTGGCAGCCGTGCTGCAAAAAGACATAGCGCTGTGGGCCGATTTCTCGGGCCGCATGGAGGCCGTGCAGCGCGTGGAGGTGCGCCCCCGTGTTGCGGGTGCGCTGCAGGCTGTGCACTTCAAGGAAGGTGCCCTCGTCAAGCAGGGCGACCTGCTGGTGACGGTGGACCCCGCCCCCTACGCCGCCGAGGTGGACCGCGCCGAAGCCCAGGTGGCCGCCGCGCAGGCCCGGGTGTCGTACACCCGCAGTGAGCTGGACCGCTCCACCCGCCTGCTGCAAGAAAGCGCCATCGCCCAGCGCGAGCACGACGAACGCCAGAACGCCCACCGCGAGGCCGATGCCAACCTGCGCGCTGCGCAGGCCGCATTGCAAACCGCACGCCTGAACCTGTCGTACACCCAGGTGCGCGCGCCGGTGGCGGGTCGCGTGGGTCGCATCGAAGTCACCGTGGGTAACCTGGTGTCCGCCGGTGCGGGCGCGCCAGTGTTGACATCGCTGGTTTCTGTCAGCCCCATCTATGCGAGCTTTGACACCGACGAGCAGATCGTGGTGAAGGCCTTGCAAGACCTGGGCAGCGGCGCCAAGGGCCAAAGTGCGCGCCAGTTGCTTGCGCGCATTCCCGTGCAGATGGGCACAGGCACCAGTGGCGGCACGCCCTACACCGGCCACCTGCAACTGATTGACAACCAGGTGGACGCCAAGAGCGGCACCGTGCGCGTGCGTGCCGTGTTTGACAACGCCGACGGCGCACTCATCCCCGGCCAGTTTGCGCGCATTCGCATGGGCCAGGCACGCAACACCCAGGCCGTGCTCATCAACGAGCGCGCCGTGGGCACCGACCAGAGCAAGAAGTTTGTGATGGTGGTGGCCGAAGGCAACAAGGCCGAGTACCGCGAGGTGACGCTGGGCGCCCCGGTGGACGGCCTGCGCGTGGTGACCTTGGGCCTGAAAGCGGGCGAGACCATTGTGGTCAACGGCTTGCAGCGTGTGCGCCCTGGTGCCGTGCTGGCACCGCAGGCCGTGCCCATGACTGCCAAAGCAGAGCTGCCCGGCGAGCGCAAGCAAGCCCAGGGCGCCACCAAGTCGCCCGCTGTGTGAGCGCGTGTGAGCACAGTGAGTGATCTGAGCCATCAGGAATTTTTTGTATGAACCTGTCCTGCTTTTTCATTGACCGCCCCATCTTTGCCGGGGTGCTGTCGGTGCTCATCTTCCTGGGGGGGCTGATCGCATTGCGCGGTTTGCCCATCTCCGAATACCCCGAGGTCGCGCCGCCGTCTGTGGTGGTGCGCGCCCAGTACCCAGGTGCCAACCCCAAGGTGATCGCCGAGACCGTGGCCACGCCGCTGGAGGAATCCATCAACGGTGTGGAAGGCATGCTCTACATGGGCAGCCAGGCTACGACCGATGGCGTGATGACGCTGACCGTGACCTTCAAGCTGGGCACCGACCCCGACAAGGCCCAGCAGCTGGTGCAAAACCGTGTCTCGCAGGCCGAGCCACGCTTGCCTGAAGAGGTGCGCCGTTTGGGCGTCACCACCGTCAAGAGCGCGCCGGACCTGACCATGGTGGTTCACCTGGTCTCGCCCAACAACCGCTACGACATCGACTACCTGCGCAACTACGCCGTGCTCAACGTGAAGGACCGGCTCGCGCGCATCCAGGGCGTGGGCCAGGTGCAGATCTTCGGTGGTGGCGACTATTCCATGCGCGTGTGGCTCGACCCCCAAAAGGTAGCGCAGCGCGGCCTCTCGGCCAGCGATGTGGTGTCTGCCATCCGTGGGCAAAACGTGCAAGCCGCTGCCGGTGTGGTGGGCGCATCGCCCGGCCTGCCGGGCGTGGACCTGCAGCTGTCCATCAACGCCCAAGGCCGTTTGACGACCGAGGAAGAGTTTGGCGACATCATCGTCAAGACCAGCGCCGACGGCGCGGTGACACGCCTGCGCGACATCGCCCGCCTGGAGCTGGGTGCTGCCGACTATTCGCTGCGCTCGCTGCTCAACAACGACCCTGCCGTGGGCATGGGCGTGTTCCAGGCCCCGGGCTCCAACGCGCTCGACATCTCGGCCAATGTGCGCCGGGCCATGGACGAGATCCAGAAGAACATGCCCGAAGGTGTGGAGTACCGGATTGCGTACGACCCCACACAGTTCGTGCGTGCGTCCATCAAGTCCGTGATCCAGACGCTGATCGAAGCCATTGCGCTGGTGGTGATTGTGGTGATCCTGTTCCTGCAGACCTGGCGCGCTTCCATCATTCCGCTGCTGGCGGTGCCGGTGTCGGTGGTGGGCACGTTCGCGGTGCTGCACCTGCTGGGCTTCTCGATCAACGCTTTGAGCCTGTTCGGCCTGGTGCTGGCCATTGGTATCGTGGTGGACGATGCCATCGTGGTGGTGGAGAACGTCGAACGCAACATCGAAGAAGGCCTGACTCCGCGCGAGGCCACCTACCGCGCCATGCGCGAAGTCTCTGGCCCCATCATCGCGATTGCGCTGGTGCTGGTGGCGGTGTTCGTGCCGCTGGCCTTTATCAGCGGGCTCACAGGCCAGTTCTACCGCCAGTTTGCGGTCACCATTGCCATCTCCACGGTGATCTCGGCCATCAACTCGCTGACCTTGTCACCCGCGCTGAGCGCACTGCTGCTCAAGGGCCACCACGAGCCCAAGGACGCATTGACGCGTGGCATGGACAAGGTGCTGGGCCGCTTCTTTGGCGCTTTCAACCGCGTGTTCCAGCGCGGCTCTGATGCCTACAGCGGTGGTGTGACGCGCGTCATTGGCCGCAAGGCGCTGATGCTGGTGATCTACCTGGCCTTGGTGGGCGCTACCTGGGGCCTGTTCAAGGTGGTGCCCGGCGGCTTTGTGCCTGCGCAAGACAAGCAGTACCTGGTGGGCTTTGCCCAGCTGCCCGATGGCGCCACGCTGGACCGCACCGAAGACGTGATTCGCCGCATGGGCGAAATCGTCAAGACCAACCCGAACGTGGAAGACGCCATCGCCTTTCCGGGCCTGTCGATCAACGGCTTTACCAACAGCTCCAACTCGGGCATCGTGTTCGTCACGCTCAAGCCTTTTGCCGAGCGCACCCGCGCTGACCAAAGTGGCGGTGCCGTGGCCATGCAGTTGAACCAGGCGTTTGGCAGCATCCAGGAAGCGTTCATCGCCATGTTCCCGCCGCCACCCGTGGCGGGCCTGGGCACCACCGGTGGCTTCAAGCTGCAAATCGAAGACCGCGCCTCGCTGGGCTACGAAGCCATGGACGCCGCTGTGAAAGCCTTCATGGGCAAGGCCTACCAGACGCCCGAGCTGGCTGGCCTGTTCACCAGCTGGCAGGTCAACGTGCCGCAGCTGTACGCCAACATCGACCGCACCAAGGCCCGCCAATTGGGTGTGCCGGTGACGGACATCTTCGACACGCTGCAGATCTACCTGGGTAGCCTCTACGCCAACGACTTCAACCAGTTTGGCCGCACCTACAGCGTGCGTGTGCAGGCCGATGCGGCCTACCGTGCGCGGGCTGAGGACGTGGCTGCGCTCAAGGTGCGCTCCAGCACGGGTGAGATGGTGCCGCTGTCTGCGCTGATGAAGATCGAGCCCAGCTTTGGCCCCGAACGCGCCATGCGCTACAACGGCTACCTGGCCGCCGATGTGAACGGTGGCCCTGCGCCCGGCTTCTCGTCGGGCCAGGCCCAGGCCGCTATCGAGCGCATTGCGGCAGAGACGCTGCCCCAGGGCATCACGTTTGAATGGACCGAGCTGACCTACCAGGAAATCCTGGCGGGTAACTCTGCGGTGCTGGTGGTCCCGCTGGCCATCTTGCTGGTGTTCCTGGTGCTGGCTGCGCAGTACGAAAGCCTCACGCTGCCCATTGCCATCATCTTGATCGTGCCCATGGGCTTGCTGGCGGCGATGACGGGCGTGTGGCTCACCAAGGGTGACAACAACGTGTTCACGCAGATCGGGCTCATCGTGCTGGTGGGGCTATCGGCCAAGAACGCGATCCTGATCGTGGAGTTTGCGCGCAAGCTGGAGTTTGCGGGCCGCAGCCCGGTGCAGGCCGCCATTGAGGCCAGCCGCCTGCGTCTGCGCCCCATCCTGATGACCTCGCTGGCCTTCGTGATGGGCGTGCTGCCCCTGGTGCTGTCCACCGGTGCGGGCGCAGAAATGCGCAGCGCCATGGGTGTGGCCGTGTTCGCCGGGATGATTGGGGTGACGGCCTTTGGCTTGTTCCTCACGCCCGTGTTCTACGTGCTGCTGCGCAAGCTGGCAGGCAACCGCCCTCTGGTGGAGCATGGCGCGCATGTGGCACCCATTTCCCACGCCCCGCACGCTGCAGGCAGTGCCGTGCACCCCGTGCTGGCAGCGCCACGCCACCCCCATGAAGGTGCCTGAACGCCTTTGAGCCATTTGCAATGGGCCCAGGCCCTGCGCCCAAAGCCGCCCACAGTCCTGAAACACCTGGGCTGTGGGCCTGGCAGGAGATTCAACATGACAGACAACGCAAATCACCCCGGGGCCGTGCTGACCCCCGCCGCCCGCAGGCGCAGTCTGCTGGCCCCTCTGGCCGCAGCTTTGGTGCTGGCAGGCTGCATGACGCAGCCTGTGGTGCCGTCACCGCATGCCGGTGTGCCTGTGCCCGACGCCTTCAGCGTAGGCAGCCAGCAAGCTGCCGTGCCGCCCGCCCCCTGGACGGTGGCCCCGCCCGCTGAAGCCCAGCCTCGTGGCGAATGGTGGCTGGGTTTTCAAGACCCCGCACTGGCCGACCTGGTGCAGCGCGCAGGCAGTGCCAACACCAGCATCCAACAAGCCGCAGGGCGGCTGGCCGAGGCCCGCTCGCTGCTGCGCTCGGCCGACGCCGCGCGCTCGGTGCAGGTGGGCGCATCGGCCGGTGTCACCCGCCAGGCCGGTGCCGCCACCACGGGCAGTGCCACCCCCGCCACGCTGGGCACGGCCGGGCTCAATGTGTCTTATGAGCTGGACCTGTTTGGCAAGCTGTCGCAAACCAGCGATGCTGCGCGGCTGGACGCCGACGCCCGCGCTGCGCTGCTGCAAAGCACGCGCCTAATGGTGCAGGCCGATGTGGCGCAAACCTACCTGCAACTGCGCGCCGCGCAGACCGAACTGCAACTCGTCAACGAAAGCCTGGCCGCGTACCAGGACACCCTGCGCTTGACGCAGCGCCGCCAACAGGCCGGTGACGTGGCCGAGCTGGACGTGGCTCGCGTGCAGACCGAAGTGGCCGCCACCGAGTCCGAAGCCCTGGCCTTGCAGCGCCAACAAGCCCTGCTGGCCAACGCCCTGGCGGTGCTGGTGGGCGAGGTGCCCGGCAGCTTTGCCTTGCCCGCTGCTGCGGGTGACGCCGCCTTGCCCGTCATCCCGCCCGGCGTGCCCGGCACGGTGCTCGCCCGCAGGCCCGATGTGTCGGCTGCGCAGACTGCGGTGATGGCGGCACAGGCCCGCGTGGGGGTGGCGCAAACGGCGTGGTTCCCGGCCATCACGCTCACAGGCAATGCGGGCCACGCATCGCCCGAGCTGGGCGACCTCTTCAAGTGGTCGGCCCGCGCCTGGGGCGTGAGTGCCTTGCTTTCGCTGCCCCTGTGGGACGGTGGCCAGCGCGACGCGCAGGTGCAGGGCGCCAACGCCCGGCTGGAGCAAGCCCTGGCCAGCCACCGCGAGCAGGTGCTCACCGCCTTCCGCGAGGTGGAAGACCAGTTGGCCTCACTGCGCTGGCTTGCTGGCCAAGTCGAGGCGCAAGGCCGTGCCGTCACGGCTGCCCGCCGCGCCACGCAGCTGTCAGACACGCGCTACCGCCATGGCCTGGTCAGCCAGCTGGAACTGCTGGACGCCCGCCGCAGCGAACTGCGCAACCGCCGCCAGGCGCTGCAGGTGCGCACCGCCCAGTACACCGCCACGGTGGGGCTCATCCGCGCGCTGGGCGGCGACTGGGGCGATGCCGCCCCGCGCGTGGCCGCTGCACCCTGATCAGCGGGTGAAGGTGCAGGCGCTGCAAGGCGCAAGCCGTTGACGGAGCACAAAGGGCCGGGGGCAAGTACCCCCACCTTCGCCTCGGGTTGTCATACAACCGCGGCAGCCCGCTGGCGGTGCGCCTATAGTGTGGTGTTCGCTCGGGCATCGGCACTTTGTCTGGCTTGAAAGTCATCTCACCAAGGTGCACAGCCCGTGCTGGCCACCGTCTTTTGTTCCCACCACAGGAGTTTTTGCATGAGCTACCCCCACACCCGTCTTTTCATTGCAGGCACATGGCAGGACGCTGTGGACGGCAAAACCATTGCCGTGCACAACCCCGCCACCGGCAAAGAAATCGGCCGGGTGGCGCACGCCAGCAAGGCCGATCTGGACCGTGCCCTGGAAGCTGCCCAAAAGGGCTTTGAAGCCTGGCGCGACATCCCCGCCGTAGACCGCGCCAAGACCATGCGCCGCGCCGCTGCGTTGATCCGCGAACGCGCCGAATCAATAGCCGCCATCATGGTGCAAGAGCAGGGCAAGCCCCTGGCCGAAGCCAAGGTGGAAACCATGTCGGCTGCAGAAATCATCGAATGGTTTGCCGACGAATCCCAGCGCGTGTACGGCCGCATCGTGCCTTCGCGCAACCTCAAGGCCCAGCAGCTGGTCATCAAAGACCCCGTGGGCCCCGTCGCCGCCTTCACGCCCTGGAACTTCCCCATCAACCAAGTCGTGCGCAAGCTCGCCGCTGCCCTGGCCGCAGGCTGCTCCATCCTCGTCAAGGCGCCTGAAGAAACCCCCGCCAGCCCCGCTGAGCTGATCCGCGCCTTTGCCGATGCGGGCGTGCCCGCTGGCACCGTGGGCCTGGTCTATGGCGACCCTGCAGAAATCTCCAACTACCTCATCCCGCACCCGGTCATCCGCAAGGTCACCTTCACGGGTTCGACCCCCGTGGGCAAGCAACTGGCCGCCCTGGCTGGCAAGCACATGAAGCGCGTGACGATGGAGCTGGGTGGCCACGCCCCAGTCATCGTGGCCGAGGACGCCGACGTCGAGCTGGCCATTCGCGTGGCCAGCGGCGCCAAGTTCCGCAACGCGGGTCAGGTCTGCATCTCGCCCACGCGCTTTTTGGTGCACGAAAGCATTCGCCCTGAGTTCGTGGCGGCCTTCGCTCGCCACGCCCAGAACCTGAAGGTGGGCGACGGCCTGGCTGAAGGCACGCAGATGGGCCCCCTGGCCAACCCGCGCCGCATCACCGCCATGACTGACCTGCTGGCCGACGCCGTGCAGCAAGGCGCCCAACTGGCGGCAGGTGGCCAGCGCATTGGTACGGAAGGCAACTTCTTCCAGCCCACGGTGCTCAACGACGTGCCCCTGTCGGCCCGCATCTTCAACGAAGAGCCCTTCGGCCCCGTGGCCGCTGTGCGTGGTTTCGAGAAGATCGAAGACGCCATTGCCGAAGCCAACCGCCTGCCGTTTGGCCTGGCCGGATACGCCTTCACCACCTCGCTGAAATACGCCCACCTGCTGGCCCAGCGCCTGGAAGTGGGCATGCTCTGGATCAACCAGGCGGCTGCGCCTGCGGCTGAGCTGCCCTTCGGTGGCTTGAAGGATTCGGGCTATGGCTCCGAAGGTGGCTCCGAGGCGGTGGAGGCGCACTTGAACACGCGCCTGGTCTCGATCATGAACGCGTAACGAGTCTGCCTGTGCCCGCACGTTGTCGTTGTCCCCACTTCACTCCCGTGGGCGTCTTCGCATGAAGTACATCGTCCCTCTGCTGCTGGGCCCTTTGCTGGTGGCGGCGTTCGCCGTCGCCTATTGGGGGCCGGTGCGGGGCTATAGCGTGGAATGCAGAAAAGACGTGCAGATCACTTGTGCCATCGAACGCGAAACGTCTTCGGCCACCACGGCCCATCGGTTCACGCTGGGCAGCGACCCGAAAGCGGTGGTGCGTTTGAAAGACGTTCGCAAGGGGCCAGACCGGATACTGCTGTACTTGGCTTCCTCTGCGGGCGATGTCTTTGCGGCCGAGTTCGAGGGAGGCAGCGCACTGTCTGAGGCAGAGGCGGCGGCTGCGCGGCTCAATGGCGTGTTTGCTGCCACACAGCCTAGTGAGGCGCGGGTGGACGTATCGCCCCCCGCCTATCTGCGCTGGATGCTGTGGGGCGCCGTGGCCTTCTTGGCGCTGCTGGTGCTGGCGGCTCACCGCGCCATGCAAACCAAGCCTGCCGCTACGCCGCCCGGCGCCTGAATAGCCTGGCGGCGTAGCCGCGTGTTCAGCCTCCTTGCGCCATGCGGCTGCGGGCCGTTTGCGCTACTTGCTCCAACGAGCGACCGTTGCGCTTGATCAGGCTGATCAGCACATGCACGCCCACTGCCAGGGCGAGCAGGAAGATCGCCCCCAGCCCCCAGATGCCCCAGGCCAGCACGGTCACGGCGCCCGCCAGGGCGGGCACGCTTTCCAGCACACCTTGCAACATGGGGCCTGCGGACGTGACCCAGCTCTCCAGCGTTTGCAGCAGCTCGGGCGGTATCCACCCTTGAAGCCACGCAGGCAGCAGCACGGCCTGCACTGATGCAGCGCCTGCCGCACCGGTTGCCAGTGCGCCAGCGCTGGACATGGCCCACACGGTGAATGCATGCACGCCCCAGCACAGCAGCGACCAGATCGCCAGCAACGACAACGAGACAAACCAGCTGATGGCATAGAACATGGGTCGTTTCCTTTAGTGAAATACAGGCGTGCAGTATGGGGATGGCGACGAGAAATAGACACCAGCCTGGCTCGAACCTAGTATTCGGTTTTTTCGAACCGGAGGGTGCATGCTCAACTACCGTCACCTGTACTACTTCTGGATGGTTGCCAAGGAAGGCGGCTTTGCCCGCGCGGCAGACCGGTTGCAGATGGCCGTGCAAACCATCAGCGCGCAGGTGCGAGAACTGGAAAAGTCCCTGGGGCACCAGTTGCTCAAGCCCTCGGGCCGTGGCGTGGCCCTGACCGAGGCGGGCCAGGCAGCCTACGCGCGGGCAGAAGCCATCTTTCAGTTGGGTGAGTGCATCACCCAGGAAGTGCGTGAAGCGGCCAGCAGCCCGGTGGCGCGGCTGTCGGTCGGGCTGTCGGATGGCATCTCTAAACTGGCAGCCCATGCGCTGCTGGAGCCCGTGCTGGCCCACCCCCAATTGCGACTGGTGTGCCACGAGGGGGAGTTTGACGAGCTGCTGTCCGAACTGGCGCTGCACCAGCTGGACGTGGTGCTGGCAGGCCAGGCCACGCCGCGCAATCCCAACCAGCGGCTTTCCAGCGAGCGCATGGCACGCACTGCGGTGCAGTGGTACGGGCCGGCCTCGCTGGTCAAGAAATCCGCGCGTGACCGGTTTCCGCAGTCGCTCCAGGAATTGCCGGTGCTGCTGCCCACCGTGCATTCGCCGTTGCGCACGACCTTGGACGGGTGGTTTCACGACCTGGGCCTGCGGCCCCGGGTGGTGGGCGAGTTTGAGGACAGCGCCCTGCTGGCGGTGTTTGCTGCGCGTGGGCTGGGGGTGTTCCCCGTCAGCCAGCTGGGTGCGCAGGATGTGGGTCTGGTGCGCGGGCTGCGCCTGCTGGGCGACAGCCCCGACATTCACGAAGAAGTGCACGCCATCTGGTCGCGCCGGGGGCAGCACCATCCCCTGGTGCGCCAGATGGTGGCTGCTGCGCACGGGGGCGGCTCGCCGCGGTAGGCAAGTTGCCGGTGCCTCAAGCCTGGGCTGCGGCTTCTTCCATGTGCCAGCGCTTCAGCGCTGCTTCCATCACCCACGCCTCGGCCGATGCCACATGCTGGTCTGCGGTGGCGGCCGCATCGGCAAAGTACAAAACCTTTTGGCGCAGGACGGCATCGGTCACTTCGTCCAGGAGCGCGGCCAGCGTGGCATCGTCGATGTGGCCTGTGAGCAAACGCCGGTCGCGCATGCCCATCAGCAGGTCTTCGCACAGCGTGTGCAGCACCTTGCCGAATGCGCTGGGTGGTAAGCCCAGCTCGTGCTCAATGTCGCGCCCGTACAGGGCATCCATTTCCGAGCGGCTGACATGGCCGTCGGCAATCAACAGCAGCGCAACGATGCGTGCGGCGGCCTGGGGACTGTTGCGGGGGTAGCTGCGCATGGGGTGGTTTCCTCCAAGTGTGTGTGGGTGGTTTCGATGGTGATGGTTAGTCGCGGTAGGGGTGATAGCGCTGCCTCTGGTGCTGTGGGTGGTGCGGCAGGTGGCGCTCATCCCGCACACGCACGGGTACCAGGACGGGCGCCCGTGTGGTGGTGCTGCGTTGAGACCAATGCCAAAGCCTGTGCACGGCCTGGTCCCACAAGGCCCGCAGGCGCTGCAATAGCGTGGGGCGCAAGGTGCGAGGGGTTTTCATGGAGCATCTCCTGGGTGGTGAACACAGCCTTGAATGTGTGGCCTCCCACCCGTGCAACCAAGCAGGTTTTTTGTGAGCACTGCGTTGGTTTTATCGAAATGACCTGGATGTCGCTAGTGACGGCGACACAGGTTTTTTAGAGGCCATGTTCTGAGAAAACCTGCTGTGACGGCGGCATGTCCGGCACTAAGGTGAGGGCTCCAACCAAGGAGAACGCTGATGCAGATACTTTTCAAGTCTCGCCACCCCGAAGCCGCCTTGATGCGTGACACCGTGGAGCGCCGCGTGCGGTTTGCGCTGCGGCGATTGAATGCCCTGGTGCCCAGGGCCGATGTGCAGTTGGCTGATGTGAATGGCCCCCGCGGCGGGCTGGACAAGCGCTGCCAGATTGCCTTGCGCACCGATGGCGCGGGCGAGGTGGTGGTGTCTTCGGTGGCAGGCGATTGGCGCACCGCGCTGGACGAAGCCCTGGCCCGCGCGGTGCGGCATGTGCTGAAGGTGTGGCGCCGCGCCACCGTGGCGCGCAGAGGCCGCCACCGGCCGCTGGCCCTGCAAGGGTGAGCGCCGCCGCACTGGCTTACCGCCAGTGCCAGCGGCAGCATTCAAGTTGATGCTATTAAAAATATAGCTGTTGGCGCTTGTGTATCAAGCGCTAACAGCCATTTTTATTCAGTGTGCGTGGCCAGCAGGCAGCGCAGGCGACGCCATGCCTTCGGCTTGCACAAAGCTCAGCGTGATGAGGTGGCTCACCTCGCCGTACTTCTGGCCCTGGGCCTCGCCAGGGGTTTTGTCGCTGTGCTTGACCTCGGCCACGTACTGGCCCTTCCAGGGCAGGGCGAAGGTGACGGTGCCGTCGTCGCCGCTGGTGGCTTCACGCGCCCAGCCGGAGGGGGACACCAGCTCCACCTTGGCCTTGGGCAGCGGGGCGCCGTTGAACACCACCTTCAGCTGGCCGGGCTTGCCGGTGGGAACGAGGTCCAGTGCAGCAGTGGGGGCCACGGGTTTGGCCAGGCTGGCCACCCAGCGGGCGGTGGGCTTCCACAGCAGCGGGGGCAGGTTGGCCTTGGTGCGGTCGATCAGCGGGTAGGCAGCGTCGGCAAACAACGTCTCGGCGTTGGGGGCGGTGGTGTAGGTGAAAGCTTCTTTGGTCAGCTGACCTTCCACGCGCTGCGTGGCACCTTCCACCGTCTGTTCCAGCACGGGCACGCCCTTGAACTTGTCGAGCAGGCCGGGCGAGGTTTCGCGCACGTTATCGTTGTATTCACCAAAGTGCAGTTTGGCCTGGCTGCCGCTGTGCTCCAGCCACACCTGGTGGGCTTGTGCGGCCAGGCCGGTGGTGGCGAGCAGGGCGGCGGCGATCAGGCTGCGGGTCAGGCCTGTGGCGCGGGTGTTCAAACGTTGGTTCATGGCAGTCAGCTCCTTGCGGTGGGTTAAAACGGGTTTGCAGAAATCACAGGGCGAGCACGTCCAGCCCCACAGGTGTAGGGATGAAAACGCTCATGTTTTGATAGCTGCCTGCGCTTGCTAAATAAGCGCTGGTGGCTGTTTTGACTTAAAGTTTTTGGGTGCAGCCCATGCTGTGCAGCGGGCTGCACAGAGCCTGCGCCCAGTGAGCGTTCGGAGGCTTAGAAATCCACGCTGGCGCTCAGGCTTACGGTGCTCGGGGCGCTCACCGTCAGGTAGCCCGAGCCGGGGTAGCCACCGGTGTTGCCATCGGGCCCAAAGCGGCGGGCAATGTCGGCCGCCAGTTGCGTGCTGCCGCCAATGCCCCCGCCTGCGGGGCTGGCACCGTTCAAAAAGGCCGATGCGCCGCGCAACACCTCCACGCGCTCAAACAGCTCGGTGGCGATGTACTGGCGTGGCAGCAGGCTGTACAGGCCGTTGTAGGCGGTGTCGTCCGAGTCGAGCAGGAAGCCGCGAATGAAGTACGACTCCTGGAAGTTGCCAAAACCGCGCGCCACGCGCACGGTGGGGTCGTTTTGCAGCACATCGCCCACGCTGCGGGCGTGGCGGTCCAGGATCAATTCGTTGGTGTAGCTGATGGCGGAGAACGGCGTGTCCATCGCATCGCGCGTGCCCAGAATGCCCGCACGCGCGCCGCGCGCCACCTGGCCGCCGGGGTAGGCGGGCGACAGGCCTTGGGCCGATGCGTCGGCACTGGCGTTGACGGTGACGGTGGACAGGGCCTTGCCCTCGCCCGCCGCGGTGGGGGCTGCGGTGGGCTGTGCATGCAGCGCGGGTGTGGCCAGGGCCAGCACCATCGCGGCCGCAGCCAGTGCAATGGGGGTGACAGACAGCGCAGGGCGCAGCAGAGGGGCGGCGCAGGGTGACGGTTGGTAATGCATGGAGGATGCGATCAAGGAAACAAGAAACTCAGCGCGGAGATGCGCCGGACGTGCCGGATGGATTGGTGGGGGGTGGGACGGCGTGTGCAGTGGCTGCGGATCTGCGGGGCCAGCTGTACCAGCCCATCACCGCCACCGGCACACCCAGCGCTGCCCACGACCACCAATCGCCCCAGGTGTCAGACACCAGGGCCGTGAGCAGCCCGGTGGTGGTGAGCACGCCCATCACGATGGGCCAGCCCCACAGGGCCCAGAAACGGCGGTGCTTGTTCATACAGCGCCCTCGGTGGAGCGCGCTGCGCCCGATGCAGGCAATGCGCCGCCTGCAAAAACGCCAGCAGACTTGTCCGCCGCGTGGACTGAAGGGCTGGCCGCCTGCACACCCTTGCGCAGCCACAGGTACAGCCCACTGCCCAGCACCACGATGGTGGCGATGTCGAGCAGCGCCCAGAGGATCTTCATCGGCATGCCGCCGTAGTCGCCAAAGTGCAGCGGCTGCGACACCAGCAGCGCCGTCAGGTACCAGGGCAGCTGGGGCGCGGCGGTGACCTGCGCCGTGCGCGCATCCACCAGCACTGGCTTGAGCAGCTTGGAGGTGAGCGGCTCATTGCCGCGCAGGAAAAACGTGTTGTGGTGCGGGCTGGAGAACGCCGTGCCGGGGAACGCAATGAACGACAGCTTGGTGCCCGGCGCCTGGGCCTGCGCGGCCTCCAGCGCCTGCTGCAGCGGCCCGCGCTCTGCAGCGGGCACGATGGGCTGGCCCTCATACGGCTTGAGTAGCAGCGAGAGCTGGTCGTACTGCCAGTATTTGATGAGCAGGTCGGCCCACGTGTTGATCATGCCCGTGCCGCCCACCACAAACGCCCACACCAGCGTGACGATGCCCAGCAGGTTGTGCAGATCGAGCCACTTCACGCGTGTGGAGCGGTCCCGCCGCACCTCGCCAAACGCCAGCTTGCGCATGAAGGGCGCATACAGCACCACCCCGGTGACGATGGCCACCAGCAGCAGCAAGCCCATGAAGCCCAGGAACAGCTTGCCCGGCAGGCCTGCGAACAGGTCCACATGCAGGCGGAACATCACATGCATGAAGCCCTCGTCAAACCGGGGCTGCGCCAGCACCTGGGCCGTGCGCGCATCCACCGCCACCGAGCGGAAATCATCGGTGGGCGCTGGCGTGGGCGTGAGGGTGATGAACCACACGTTGTCATCGTCCTCGGCAGGCGATGCGAACTGCACCACACGGTCCGGGTGCAGCGCCTGCGCGGTGGCCAGCACCTGGTCGAGGCTGGCGCGCGGCGTGTTGGCGGGCATGGCGGGCGCTTCGACTTCGGTGCCCAGCAGGTGGCCGATTTCGTGGTGAAAGATCAGCGGCAGGCCGGTGATGCACAGCAGCAGCATGAAGACGGTGCACACCAGGCTGGACCACTTGTGGGTCCAGCTCCAGCGGCGAAGGGCGGTGGGGCTCAGCATGGTGTGGGGGCAGGGTTCAGCAGGTTGCGCAGGCGCACGTCCGCAGGGCCAGCCCGCAGTGCGGGGCGGCCAGGGCGGCGTCAGTAGCGGTGAGGAAGGAGTGGTTCAAGCCAGACAACCCGAAAACATCGAAAGACGGTGGGTGCTGGCGGCAGCCTTAGAGCGGGTCTAAAGGGGAGGCTGTGGCTTGCAGAAAACCTGAATTTTACATTGCAAATAGGAATTGTTTGTATTTGATGTGGTGGTGAAAGTGGTGGTGTTGGAAAAAAGCCCGCTGCCAGAACGCCGCGTGCGTCTCTTCTGGAGCGGGAGGGTGTGCAGGCGGGACCACCGGGTGCCTGCGCAGGGGGTGTCTTCTCCACTGCATTGGGTATTTGCTATCAAAATAGAAGCTGCTGGCGCTTATGGATAAAGCGCTGCAGGCCAATTTGGCTTGAAGTGGCGCGCGCAGGCCATGCGCACGCCGGTGGATGCACGGTGCTCAGAAGTGCGTGCGCAGCGTGACTTGCACGGCGCGGGGTGAGCCCGGCAGGATCAGGTTGTCGTTGCTGCCGTGGGCCGACACGTAGTGCTTGCGGTTGGTGAGGTTCTTCACGTTCACGTCCAGATCCCACTCGCCCAGCGCGAACTGCAGGGCAGCGTCGAACGTGGTGTAGGCGGGCAGGGTGACGAGGTTGGTGAGGGAGGTGAAGCGCTCGCCCACATGGCTCACGCCGCCGCCCAGGCGCAGGCCCTGGCCCAGGTCTTTCATCACCCACACCGAGGCGCTGTTGCGCGGAGTGAGCGAGGGCACCTTGCCCAGGGCAGGCACGGCCACCACGGGCAGCTGCGACGAGCTGGTGGTGGCCAGCGACTTGGTGGTGCGCCCGTCCAGGTAGGCGTAGCCCGCGCTCACGTCCCAGCGGCCAGGCAGGCGGCCGCTGGCGGTCAGCTCAAAGCCGTTGGTGCGCTGCGTGCCCACGTTGATCTGGCGCGAGGGGTTGGCCGGGTCGGTGTTCTTGATGTTGGTGCGCTCCAGGTTGAACAGGGCACCCGTCACGCTCAGCTTGCCGCCCAGCAGGTCCAGCTTCACGCCAATCTCCTTGTTCTGGGTGATTTCCGGTGCGGCCGCCGTGTTGTTGGCGGACAAGGCAAACGCCTCGGCCGATGGCTGGAACGACTTGCTGTACGACACGTAGTACGAAACGGTATCGCTGGGCTGCCACACCAGCCCGGCGCGGGGGCTGAATTTTTTGTCGGTGCGCGAGAGGGTGGCGAGCTTGCGGTCGTAGCGCGTTTCCTGCCCGTACACGTCATACCGCGCCCCAATCAGCGCCTTCCACTGCGGGGCCAGGGTGATCTGGTTTTGCCAATACAGCGCGGCGGTGTCTTGCGTGGTGTGGCTGGGGATGGCGTTGTCGGCGTTGTAGTTGGCCGCAGGAATCACGGGCGCAGCGGCGCTGGGGTTGAGGATGGACACCCGGTCGGCCCCGCCCGAGACGGATTCCGAGCGTTTCTTTTGCTGGCCCAGTTCCATGCCCATCAGCCACTCTTGCCGGAGCCCGCCGAGCTGGTTACGCCAGGTCACGTCGGTCTGGTTGAACACGCCCTTTTCGTCGCGCAGGATGAAGGCGCGTGATCGTCCCACGGTCATGGTGACCGGGTCGGTGGTGCCGCCGGGCAGGGTGTTGTAGCGGTCAAGTGCGTAGTCGTAAACGCGGGTCACGTTGCGCACGGACCAGTCGTCGTTGAACCGGTGGTTGAGCGTGGCGGTGAATGACTGCATGGCGCTGGTGGTGGTGTCGTCCTGCGCGGCGTTGCTGGAGCCGTAGTAGGTGCCAGCCGCCACGTTCACTGGGCGGCCGTTCAGGGCCGGGATGCCGAAGTCCGTCAGGCGCTTGTCGCGGGCGTGGGTGTATTGCAGCAGCAGGTCGGTTTGCGGCGCGAGCTTGAGGGCCAGGGATGGGGCGAAGTTGTGGCGCTTCACAAACTGCTGGTCGCGGTAGCTGTCAGAGTCTTCCACGGCGGCATTGAGGCGAAAGGCCGCCGTGTCACTGATGCCCACGTTCAGGTCGGCCGTGGCGCGGCGCCAGGCGTAGCTGCCCACGCCCACAGAGGCTTCGCCAGAGGTCTCGCCAAACTGCGGTTTCTTGGTGATGCGGTTGATGAGGCCGCCTGAAGATCCGCGCCCATACAGTACGGCGGCCGGGCCTTTGAGGACTTCGATGCGCTCGATATCGGCCAGGTCGCGGAAGTACAGCGCATCGTCGCGGACACCGTCCACAAACTGGTCAGCAATGGCTGTGAAGCCGCGAATCACCACCTGGTCACGCTGGCCGTCGCCATGGCTCATGGCCACACCGGGCACATTGCGCAGCGCGTCTTCCATCGAACGGGCGCCCTGGTCGCGCAACAACTGGGCTGGCACCACGTTCACGGCCTGCGGCACATCGCGCAGGGGTGCGCTGCCTTTGGTGGCGGTGGAGGTGGCCGTGGGCGTGTAGCTGTCGCCTTGCGGCGTGGCTTTGATGGTGACTTCGCCCAATGCCTTGGGGGCGCTGGTGTCAGCTGGCGTGCCCTGGGCCAGGGCGTTGCCACAGGCCAGCAGCAACACGGCGGCCGCCAGGGGGCTGAGGGTGTGGGCCAGGGGCGCAGGGTGTCGCACACGGGGCATGGAAGATGAATGCATGGTGGATCCTGTAACGAGAGTGAAAAAACACAGGGGCGTTGCACAGCCGCGCAGACGTCTGCCTGCGCACGGCGGCGCCGCATCAAAAGAGCGTTTGCTGGGGGGCGGAGCCCGCCGGGCTAGAGGCCGCCGACGTACGCCAGCAGCCCTGCTGCCAGCGAAGCGGCGCCCAGCGGCGGAGCGCGCTGGGGCAACCAGGTAAGGGCCGCGGTGGCGGCCACCGCGGCCACCGACAGGGCCACAGCCCATGCCGTGACGCCCAAGGAGGCGGGCACGCCGGCCGGTGTGCGCGTGGCCAGCCACAGCGATGCCAGCAAGATCACCCAGCCCGCGCTGCGCAGGTGGCGCAGGCGCGTGGGGGAAGCCTCGCGGCCCAAGGCGTCTTCGTGGTGTTTGTCCATGCCCAGGGCCATGGCGAGCCAGGCGGCAAAGCAAAACAGAAAGGCAGACATGGCTTCAGGTTCCTGCGGTGATTTCCGAGGCCGCGTTGGGCACGGCGTGCGCTGCCGGTGTGGGGGCTTGGGGCGCCGCTGCGTGGGTGCGGGCCGCGCGCTTGGCAGGGGTTGTAGGGGCGGGGCTGCGGCGATGCAGGTGCCACGCCACGGCACCCAGCACGGCGCCCGCGGCCAGGAAGGCCAGGTCCAGCGCCGCCCAGGTCCAGTCGCCCGCAGGCAGCGTGGCGCCCAGGTGGGTGGATGTGGTCAGGGCATTGAGCACGGGCAGCAGCGCCCATGCCGCAGCAGCCAGGCCCATCACTGCCGTCCAGCCCAGGCGGCGGGGGCACAGCAGGCCCCACACCAGGGCCAGGCCCCAGGTGGCGAAGAAGCAGGCCAGCTCGGTGTCTGCACGCTGGGGCAGTTCCAGCGGCAGCAGACGGTTGGCCGCCAAAAACACCGCGCAAGCCAAAGGCAGACCCGCCAGGGTGCCGATGTTCAGCCCTGCCACCAGGCGCTCGCCCAGCGGCAGTCGCTGTGGGGCCGGGGTGGCCTGGGCAGCAACCTTGCGCTGGGCCTGCGCGCTGCGCTTGACGGACCACAGCACCATGCCGGTGGCAATCATCAGGCAGCCCAGCAGCCCAAAACCGAACAATGCCCAGCGCAGGCCGGGGCTGGCGAAGCGTGCCATGTGCAGCCCGTACAGCACGCCGTAGGTGGTGACGGCGGCGCTGGTGGGGTTGAGCTCGCCCACGGGTTGTACGGTGGTGGCATCAAACAGCAGGCGGGGCGGGCGGTATTGCAGGCGGTCGCCCTCGTGGCGGGTGACTTCCACCACTGGTTTGCCTTTGGCATCGCGCCGCGCCTGGATGGAGCCGATGCGGCCGCCGTCCCAGTGCTTTTGGGCGGCAGCCAGGATGGTGGCCACAGGGATCAGCGGCAGGGGCTCGACCTTGGCGCCTGGCTCGCGCCGGGCCCGGCGCTCGGGCTGGTCGCCTTGCAGGTCGGCAAAGTAGGTGTTCGAGTCCACCTTGCCATCCGCCCCGGCATACGCTGTGGCGATGCCGCTGGGCAGGTACATCGAGTGGAAGATCATCAGCCCGCTGAAGGTGATCATCAAGTAAAACGGTAGCACCAGTACGCCTGAGACGTTGTGTGCATCCAGCCAGGCCCGCTGGCCGCCCTTGCCGGGGCGGAAGGTGAAGAAGTCCTTGAAGATGCGCCGGTGCGTGACCACCCCGGTGAGCAGGGCCATGAACATGAGCAGCGTGGCCACGCCCACCACCCAGCGGCCTTCCAGCGTCCAGCGGCCCTTTTGCGCGGTGCGCAGCTCAAAGTGAAAACGGTAGAAGAAGTCGCCGCCCATGGACTGGCGGATGTCCACTGGCTCGCCCGTTTGCGGGTTCATGCGCAGGGTTTCAAAGCGGCCATTGCCACTGCCGCGCCACAGCACATTCACAGCCGGATCGCGCTCGTCGGGCAGGTGGATGATCCACTGGGTTACGTCGGGCACCTTGCGGTGCAGCGCAGCCAGGGCTTTTTCAGCGGTGTTGGTCTCTGTGCCTGCTGCGGTGGTGGGCAAGCCGTGCAGCTCGGGGTGCGTCCACAGGTTCAGCTCGTTTCGGAAGAACGACAGCGTGCCGGTGAGGAAGATGGCAAACAGCAGCCAGCCCAGCACCAGCCCCGCCCAGGTGTGCAGCCACGACATGGCCTGGCGAAAGCCTTCGCGGTCGTTGGGGGCCTTGGTTGGGGTCTTGGCCCTTGCCGGTGCGGGCAGGGCGCTCTCAGTGGTGGGCATCGTGCTCATGCCGCAGCCCCCAGCCAGCGCGGCGCCATGGCCATGGCGCCCATCACGGCGGCGGGTGCCAGCATGCCCAGCCAGGCGCCCCAGCTGGTGCGTGCATAAAACACCCAGGCCACTGCGGCGGCGTACACCAGCCATGCCAGCATGGTGGCGGTGAGCACGGCATCCACCCGGGGCATGGCCTGGGCCAGCGCCAGCGACAACGCCCCGGCAAACGCTGCCGTCAGTGCATAGCCCCCCAACGCGGCGGCCAGGGTGCGCGACAAGACGGTGAGGCGGTACCGCCAGTCCACTCGGGCCGTTTTCATGGCTGCACCGAGAGGCTCGGAAAGTGGGTGCAAAGGGGGCGGCGGCAAGGCATGGGCAGGGGCTCCAGTCTGGGTTGATCCAAAGGCTGGCTGCACCCGGCGGGGTCCCGTTCGTGCTGGCTTGCTAGCGCGGAATTCTACAGTTATTGAGAAGCATTCTTATTTTGTTTGTAAAGTTCTGCTTGCGTTGGCGCAAGGTTGCAACAGACCGATGCGGTTGGAGAGTGAGCGGGCCGCCTGGTGCAGACGGAAAAAACGGGCCCGCAGGCCCGTTCCATGGCACGGCGGCTCGCCGGGCGCCCCGGAGGGGGGCAACGCCTCAGTCAGCATCCCCCATTTGGGACTGGAGGTAGTTCGGCAAACCCACCTTTTCGATGAGGTCGATCTGGGTTTCCAGAAAGTCGATGTGCTCTTCGGTGTCGTCCAGAATCTTTTGCAGCAGGTCGCGCGAGACATAGTCGCGCACGCTTTCGCAGTGGGCCATGCCTTCCTTGATGGTGGCTTGGGCGCCTTGTTCCGAGCGCAGGTCGCAGGCCAGGATTTCTGGCACATCCTCGCCCACTTGCAGCTTGCCCAGGTCTTGCAGGTTGGGCAGGCCGTCGAGCATGAAGATGCGGTCCATCAGCCAGTCCGCGTGCTTCATCTCGCCGATGGATTCTTCGTATTCCTTCTTGGCCAGCTTGTCGAAGCCCCAGTGCTTGAGCATGCGGTAGTGCAGGAAGTACTGGTTGATGGCGGTGAGTTCGTTCTTCAGTTGCGCTTGCAGGTGCGCGATGACTTGTGGGTCGCCTTTCATGGGGCCTCCTTGTGGGTTATCGACGTGCGATTGTGGGGGGTACCCTGGTGCCTGACAAGCCAAACCCCTGCGCGAGTATCCCCGCCGGAGCCCCATGCCAAGGGAAAGGGGTAGAGTGCCCCTTGGCGCCCGGATGGCGTGTCATAGAATAGTCATTGGCAATTGATTCAATCAAATCAATTAATTGGATGCATTGCATCAAAAAGCCTAGACTTCAGTCTGTTCTGTCAACCAACCCCTTAAGGAAACAGCAATGTCCCTGATCAATACGCAAGTCCAGCCTTTCAAGACCGAAGCTTTTGTGAACCGCAACGGCAAGGGTGAATTCATCACCGTGACGGAAGAAAGCCTGAAGGGCAAGTGGTCTGTGCTGATCTTCATGCCAGCAGCGTTCACCTTCAACTGCCCCACAGAAATCGAAGACGCCGCTGACAACTACGCTGCCTTCCAGGCCGCTGGTGCCGAGGTCTACATCGTGACCACCGACACCCACTTCTCGCACAAGGTGTGGCACGAAACTTCCGACGCGGTGGGCAAGGCCAAGTTCCCTCTGGTGGGCGACCCAACCCACCAGCTGACCAACGCTTTCGGCGTGCACATTCCTGAAGAAGGCCTGGCCCTGCGCGGCACCTTCGTGATCAACCCCGATGGCGTGATCAAGACCATGGAAGTGCACTCCAACGAAATCGCCCGCGACGTGTCGGAAACCCTGCGCAAGCTCAAGGCTGCCCAGTTCACCGCCGCCAACCCCGGCCAGGTGTGCCCCGCCAAGTGGAAGGAAGGCGCCAAGACTTTGACTCCTTCGCTGGACCTGGTCGGCAAGATCTAAGCCGCTTCATGCATCGGCTGAGCGCGCCGCAACCGGCGTGCTCCCCAAAGCCGGACAGCGCCATGGTGCTTGCGCCATGCCGTCCGGCTTTTTTTCGCCCGGATTTTGGCCATCAGGCTTGAATGAATCGCCTGAAGCCCTTAAACCTACAAGACCACAACTCGAATTTTTAGGAAGCCACCATGCTCGACGACCAACTCAAATCGCAACTCTCTGCCTACCTGGAACGCGTACAGCAGCCGTTTGAACTGGTGGCTTCTCTGGACGACAGCGAAACCGCCCGCGACATGCGCGAGCTGCTCGAAACCATCCAGTCCCTGCGCAGCGACAAGATCACCCTGCGCACCGATGGCAACGACGCCCGCAAGCCCTCGTTCAGCCTGCAGCGCGTAGGCGCCACCAACAGCCTGCGTTTTGCCGGCCTGCCCCTGGGCCACGAGTTCACCTCGCTGGTGCTGGCCCTGCTGTGGACGGGCGGCCACCCACCCAAGGTCGAGCAGGATGTGATCGACCAGGTCAAGGCACTGGACGGCGACTTCAACTTCGAGGTCTACATGAGCCTGACCTGCCACAACTGCCCGGACGTGGTGCAGGCCCTGTCGCTCATGGCCATCCTCAATCCCAAGATCAAGACCACGGTGATCGAAGGCGGCGCCTTCCAGGAAGAAGTGACCAAGCGCGAAATCATGGCCGTGCCCATGGTGTTCCTGAACGGCCAGCTGTTTGGCTCGGGCCGCATGACGCTGGAAGAAATCGTCGCCAAGCTCGACACCGGCTCTGCCGCCCGCGAAGCCGCCAAGCTCAGCGCCAAGGATGCGTATGACGTGCTCATCGTCGGCGGTGGCCCCGCTGGTGCCGCAGCGGCGGTGTACGCCGCCCGCAAAGGCATCCGCACCGGCGTCGCTGCCGAGCGCTTTGGCGGTCAGGTCAATGACACGCTGGCGATTGAAAACTACATCTCGGTGCTCGAAACCGACGGCCCCAAGTTTGCCGCCGCACTCGAAGCCCACACCCGCGCCTACGGCGTGGACATCATGAACCTGCAGCGCGCCGACAAGCTCATCCCCGCCGCGCAGCCCGGCGGCCTGATCGAAGTGCAGCTGGCCAACGGCGGCTCGCTCAAGGCCAAGACGGTGATCCTGTCCACCGGCGCCCGCTGGCGCAACGTGAACGTGCCCGGCGAAGCCGAGTACAAGAACAAGGGTGTGGCCTACTGCCCGCACTGCGACGGGCCCCTGTTCAAGGGCAAGCGCACGGCCGTGATCGGCGGCGGGAATTCGGGTGTTGAAGCAGCCATTGACCTGGCTGGCGTGGTGGCCCACGTCACCCTCATCGAGTTTGCCGACCAGCTCAAGGCCGACGCAGTGCTGGTGAACAAGCTCAAGAGCCTGCCCAACGTCACCATCCACACCAACGCCCAGACCACCGAAATCACCGGTGCCGACGGCAAGGTGAACGGCCTGAAATACAAGGACCGTGCCACCGGCGAAGAGCACCTGGTGCCGCTGGAAGGTGTGTTCGTGCAGATCGGCCTGGTGCCCAACACCGAATGGCTCAAGGGCACGGTCGAGCTCTCCAAGTTCGGCGAAATCGTGATCGATGCCAAGGGCCACACCAACGTGCCCGGCGTGTTTGCCGCCGGCGACTGCACCACGGTGCCTTACAAGCAGATCGTGATTGCCGCCGGTGCGGGTGCCACAGCCGCCCTGAGCGCGTTCGACCACCTGATCCGCACGCCTGCAGCGGTTTGAGGTAAAAATGGCCTGCAGCGCTTGCTGAATAAGCGCCAGAAGCTATAAAAATAGTAGCAAAGCCTGGGCCGCGAAAGTGGCCCAGGCTTTTTTCTTGGGTGCGGCTTCTGTGGGTTGCTCGTGTTGAGAGCAAATCACCCTGGAAGCGAATCAGCGTAAGCGCAAGGCGCTATCAAAAAAATAGTAACTTGCGCTGGCCGCTGCGATCCCGAAGGGGGCTTTAGTACATCAGCCGTTCGGGCCGCACTTCCTGCAGGATGGTGGTGGCGATCTCTTCGATGGACTTGGTGGTGGTGGACAGCCAGCGGATGCCGGAGCGGCGCATCATCGCCTCGGCCTCAGCCACCTCGGCGCGGCAGTTCAGCAGGCTGGCGTACTTGGAGTTCGGGCGCCGTTCGCTGCGAATCTCGGCCAGCCGCTCGGGGCTGATGGTCAGGCCAAAAATCTTCTTCTGGTAGGGCACCAGCGCGGGTGGCAGCTGCTTGCGCTCAAAGTCTTCGGGGATGAGCGGGTAGTTGGCCGCCTTCAGGCCGAACTGCATGGCCAGATACAGGCTGGTCGGGGTCTTGCCACTGCGGCTCACGCCCACCAGGATCACGTCAGCCCCCGCCAGGTCGCGGTTGCTTTGGCCGTCATCGTGCGCCAGGCTGAAGTTGATGGCTTCGATGCGGTCGTTGTATTCCTTGCTGCGGCTCACGTCCGAGAAGCGTCCCACGCGGTGGTGCGACTTGATGCCCAGCTCTTCTTCCAGCGGGTGCACAAAGGTGCCAAACATGTCCAGCAGCATGCCCTTGCAGCCGTCCTGAATCACCTTGAGCACTTCCATATCCACCAGCGTGGTGAAGACGATGGGCTTTTTGCCCTCCACCTCGCCGGTGTGGTTGATCTGGCGCACCACCTGGTGGGCCTTGTCCACCGTGTCGATGAAGGGCAGGCGCACATGGCGGGGCTTGAATTCAAACTGGGCCAGGATGGCGTTGCCGAACGTCTCCGCAGTGATGCCGGTGCCGTCTGACACAAAAAATACAGTTCGCGAGTGCATGGGGGCCCTTTTTAAAAGCGTCAGCCCTTTGCCAGAAGCAGGGGCCTACAATTGCCGCAATTATCCAAATTCTCACCATGCGTACCGTCGGCCTACAACCACAACGACAAAGCTGCAGCCTGCGCATGGCCGCTTGCCAGAGGCCACGACGGGCCCGGCATGCAGACCCGGTTTCAACTTCTGGAGCTTTCCCATGTCTGCACTTTTCAGCCCGACCGCCCTGGTCGTACCGTTTGAAAACCTGAGAATGACCGATGTCGAGGCCGTTGGCGGTAAAAACGCCAGCCTCGGCGAGATGATCTCCCAACTGCCGCAAGGCGTGCGTGTGCCCACGGGCTTCGCCACCACCGCCCACGCGTTCCGCGAATTCCTGGCCTACGATGGCCTGGCCGACAAGATCAGCGCCAAGCTCAAGAGCCTGGACACCGAGGACGTGCGCGCTCTCGCACAGGTCGGCGCCGAGATTCGCGCCATGGTCGAGGCACAGCCCTTCCCGGCTGACCTGCAAAAAGCCATTGCCGACGAATTTGCCAAGCTCAGCGCTGGCAACCCCAACGCATCGTTTGCCGTGCGCTCGTCTGCCACGGCCGAAGACTTGCCCGACGCATCGTTTGCTGGCCAGCAGGAAACCTTCCTGAACGTGGTGGGCATCGACGAAGTCATGCACAAGATGAAGGAAGTGTTCGCGTCGCTGTACAACGACCGCGCCATCTCCTACCGCGTGCACAAGGGTTTCGAGCACGACGTGGTGGCCCTGTCGGCCGGTGTGCAGCGCATGGTGCGCTCGGACCTGGGCGCGGCCGGTGTGATGTTCACCATCGACACCGAATCCGGCTTTGAAGACGTGGTGTTCATCACCAGCAGCTATGGCCTGGGCGAAACCGTGGTGCAAGGCGCCGTGAACCCCGACGAGTTCTACGTGCACAAGCCCATGCTCAAGGCTGGCAAGAAGGCCGTGATCCGCCGCAACCTGGGCTCCAAGCTGATCCAGATGGTGTTCTCTACACCTGAAGAAAAGGCCGCCACCCGCAAGCTGGTCAAGACCATCGACGTGCCTGCCGAGCAGCGCAACCGTTACTCGCTGACCGACGCCGACGTGGAGCAACTGGCCCACTACGCCCTGGTGATCGAGCAGCACTACGGCCGCCCCATGGACATCGAGTGGGGCAAGGACGGCACCGACGGCCAGCTCTACATCCTGCAGGCACGCCCTGAAACCGTGAAGAGCCAGGCCAAGGATCAGGCCGAACTGCGCTACAAGCTCAAGGGCCACGGCACGGTGCTGGCTGAGGGCCGCGCCATCGGCCAGAAGATTGGTACCGGCCCCGTCCGCCTCGTACACAACATTGCCGAGATGGACAAGGTCCAGCCCGGCGATGTGCTGGTGACGGACATGACCGACCCCAACTGGGAACCCGTGATGAAGCGCGCCAGCGCCATCGTCACCAACCGCGGTGGCCGCACCTGCCACGCCGCCATCATTGCGCGCGAGCTGGGCATTCCGGCCGTGGTGGGCTGTGGTGACGCGACCGAGCGCCTGAAAGACGGCACGCTGGTCACGGTGAGCTGCTCCGAGGGTGACACCGGCAAGATCTACGACGGCCTGCTCGAAACCGAAGTGACCGAAGTGCAGCGCGGCGAGATGCCGCCCATTAAGACCAAGATCATGATGAACGTGGGCAACCCCCAGCTGGCGTTTGACTTTGCCCAGCTGCCCAATGAGGGCGTGGGCCTGGCGCGCCTGGAGTTCATCATCAACAACAACATTGGTGTGCACCCCAAGGCGATTCTGGACTACCCCCAGATCGACGCCGACCTGAAGAAGGCCGTGGAATCTGTGGCCCGTGGCCATGCCTCGCCCCGCGCTTTCTATGTGGACAAGGTCGCCGAAGGCGTGGCCACCATCGCCGCCGCTTTCTGGCCCAAGCCCGTCATCGTGCGCCTGTCGGACTTCAAGTCCAACGAATACCGCAAGCTGATCGGCGGCAGCCGCTACGAGCCAGAGGAAGAAAACCCGATGCTGGGCTTCCGCGGTGCGGCCCGCTACATCAGCGAAGACTTCGGCGAAGCCTTTGCGATGGAATGCGAAGCGCTCAAGCGCGTACGCAATGACATGGGCCTGACCAATGTGCAGGTGATGGTGCCCTTTGTGCGCACGCTGGGCCAGGCCGAGCGTGTGACCAAGCTGCTGGCCACCCATGGCCTGGAGCGCGGCAAGGACGACCTCAAGGTCATCATGATGTGCGAAGTGCCCAGCAACGCCATCCTGGCTGAGCGCTTCCTGCAGTTCTTCGACGGCTTCTCCATCGGCTCCAACGACCTGACCCAGCTCACCCTGGGTCTGGACCGTGACTCGGGCCTGGAATTGCTGGCGCAGGACTTCGACGAGCGCGACCCGGCTGTCGAGGTGCTGATCCACCAGGCCATCAAGGCCTGCCTGGCCCAGGGCAAGTACATCGGCATCTGCGGCCAGGGCCCCAGCGACCACCCTGACTTTGCACAGTGGCTGGCGAAGGAAGGCATCTCTTCCATTTCGCTGAACCCTGACAGCGTGGTGGCCACCTGGCAGCAACTGGCCGGCTGACGCCTGGCCAGCGGGGCGGCGCATGAGATCGCAGGCGTGAGGGATTTCTGATCCATGCGACCTTCCGCGCTACGCCCCCAGCAAACTCCGCCCCGCGAGCCCGAACTCGCGGGGCCTTTCCCTCCCGATCTGCACGACGTTCGCCACCTGTGGCTCAAGGCAGTCCTGCTGGCTGTTTGGGTGCTGGCGTCGTTTGTCGCCACTTATTTCGCTCGCGATCTGCAGGACATCGTGGTGGGCGAATGGCCTTTGGGCTACTGGATTGCCGCCCAGGGGGCGGTGCTGGTGTTCATCGCCATCGTGGTGGTGTACGCCTGGGCCATGAGCCGGTTCGAGCGGCAGGACGCCCAGGCTGCCAGTGCTGCATCGGCTGAAGGGGCGCAACCATCGGAGCACCGCCGTGGCTAGCCAGGCCCGCCGCAGGCGGGGTGTCCGTTTGCCCGCCTGGCTGCGGCCTCACCAGTTTTTCATCTTGTACGTGCTGGGGGTGCTGGGCTTTCTGGCACTCATGACCTGGGCCGAAAGCCAGGGGCTGTCGCGCCACTGGATCGGTCCGATCTTTCTTTTCCTCACCGTGATGGTGTACGCCGGCATCGGTGTGTATGGCCGCACGTCAGACTCCGACGAGTACTACGTAGCAGGCAGGCGCATACCGCCCATGTACAACGGCATGGCGGCCGCCGCCGACTGGATGAGCGCGGCCTCGTTCATCAGTCTCTCGGGGGCGCTGTACTTGCAGGGCTTTTCGGGTACTTCGGGGCAGGCCGGTGGGCTGGCCTACCTGCTGGGCTGGACGGGCGGGTTTTGTCTGGTGGCGATGCTGATTGCACCGCACCTGCGGGCCATGGGGCTGTACACCGTGCCCGATTTTTTCCATGTGCGCTTTGGCGGGCGCTGGCCGCGCATCATTGCAGCGCTGGCGGCGGTGATGTGCTCGTTCACCTACGTGGTGGCGCAGATCTATGGCGTGGGGTTGATCGCTTCGCGCCTGACGGGGGTGCAGTTCGAGATCGGCATCATGCTGGGCCTGGGGGGCGTGCTGCTGTGCTCGTTTTTGGGCGGTATGCGTGCCATCACCTGGACGCAGGTGGCGCAGTACGTGGTGCTGCTGCTGGCGTTTTTGATTCCCGTGTCGTGGCTGGCCTACAAGCAGCTGGGCAACCCCATGGCCCCAGCCGTTTATGGCGAGCAGATCAGCAAGATTGCAGAGCTGGAAACCCAGCTTCTTGACTCGGCGGCAGAGCACCAGGTGGTGCAGGCCTACCTGCGCCGCGCCAAGGAAATGGAGGCGCGCCTGCAGGATGTGGAAGGTGCGCTGGAGCGTGAACGCGAACTGGGGCGCGAGCGCATTCGGCAGTTGCGTGCGCAAAACGCCGATGTGGGGCTGATTGTTTCGGCCAGCCGCGAACTGGCCGCCTTGCCGCGCGACGTCGCCTCTGCCCGCGAGCGCTGGACGCGTGAAATGCACGAGAACTACGAGCGGGCCAAACCGCTGGGTGGCCTGCCGCCGCACAGCCAGGCCTATGCGGGCGACCCCAACGGCACGCCCGAAGAGCAGCGCGAATACGAATTGGCCCGCCGCAACTTTCTGGCGCTGATGTTCTGTTTGATGGTGGGCACGGCAGGGTTGCCGCACTTGCTCACCCGCTACTACACCTCACCCACGGTGGCTGGAGCGCGGGCCTCGGTGGCGTGGTCGCTTTTTTTCATTGCCTTGCTGTACCTGAGCGCGCCCGCCCTGGCGGTGCTGGTGAAGTTCGAGGTCATGCAGAACCTGGTGGGCAGCAGCTTTGAAGCCTTGCCCAACTGGATGGCCCAGTGGGCGCGCGTGGACAGTTCCCTGTTGTCCATCGAAGACGTGAACGGTGATGGCATCGTGCAGTTTGGCGAGATTCGACTGGGCGCTGACCTCATCATGCTGGCCACGCCCGAACTGGGGGGGCTGCCCTACGTGGTGTCGGGGCTGGTAGCGGCGGGGGGGCTGGCCGCGGCGTTGTCCACCGCTGATGGCTTGTTGCTCACCATCAGCAACGCGCTGGTGCGCGACCTGTACTTCCGCGGCACCAAGCGCGATGCATCGCCCGAGCAGCGGGTGATCTTGACCAAGTTCACCCTGCTCACGGTGGCCTTGTCTGCCGCCTTTGTCGCGGCGCTCAAGCCGTCAGAGATTTTGACCATGGTGTCTGCCTCGTTCTCGCTGGCAGCTTCGGCGTTTGTGCCGGTGATGGTGATGGGTATCTTCTGGCGCGGCACCACGCGAAAGGGGGCCGTGGCAGGCATGCTGGCGGGCCTGGGGGTGGCGGTGTACTACCTGCTTTCACACGTACCTGCCGTAAGGGGTGCGCTGCCTGGCTGGCTGCTGGCCGATGGTCTGTGGTTTGGCATCCAGCCCATCTCGGCCGGGGTGTTTGGGGTGCCGGCCGGTTTTGTGGCGGCAGCCGTGGTGAGCCGCATCACCCGCCCCGCGCCCGTGCCCACAGGCGTGCGCCTGGAAATCTGAACCAATAGCCTTTTGGGACGGGGGCTTATGGATAAACCCCGATACCCAATTGTCACCAAGTGTGCCACTCTGTGGGGAAGGCTGTGGTCAGTGTTGCAGCCCGTTCATTTCCAGGAGCCCCATGGTTTTCGTCAAAACGCAGGCAGGTCAAGAAGCATTGAAAGATCGGCACGGCGGCCTTTCGTCCAGGCAACGCTCTGCGTTCATCTTGTTCGATGGCAAGCGCACCCTGAGCGAGGTGCTGGCTGCCACCGCCGCCATGGGCATCACCCAGGACGATGTGCAGACCATGATTGCCCAGGGCCTGCTGGCCCCAGCCGGGGGTGCTTCACTGCCACCAGCGGCCGACCAGGGTGGGGCGGGTGTCACTCCCCCGGCGGCACAGTCGGGTTCTAGTGAAACTGCCCGGTCCTCACAGCAGCGCTACAAAGACGCTTACCCGGTGGCCACCGCCATGACAGCTGCCATGGGCCTGCGCGGCTTTCGGCTCAATCTGGCGGTTGAGTCTGCCTCCAGCTTTGAAGACCTGGCCGCATTGGCCCCCAAGATCAAAGAGGCGGTGGGAGAAGAGAAGTACGAGCCTTTGCGCAAGGCCCTGTTTGGCTGAGCGACGGCGTTGCGCGCCGGCATCGCCTGAATGCTCTGTCCCATGAAAAAAGCCAACCCGATGGGTTGGCTTTTTTGCGTTTGGCGAAGTGCGCGGGTGACTCAGCGAACCTTCAGCAGTTCCACATCAAACTTCAGCGTGGCGTTCGGGGGGATGACGCCGCCAGCGCCGCGGGCGCCGTAACCCAGGGCTGCGGGGATGATCAGCGTGCGCTTGCCGCCAATTTTCATGCCCTGCACGCCTTCGTCCCAGCCCTTGATGACCATGCCAGCGCCCAGAGAGAACTCGAACGGGTCGTTGCGGTCGCGGCTGGAGTCGAACTTGGCGCCTTGCTCACCGTTGTTGTACAGCCAGCCGGTGTAGTGCACCGACACGTTGTTGCCCTTGGTGGCTTCGGCGCCTTCGCCCACGGTGGTGTCTTCGTATTGCAGGCCAGAGGCGGTGGTGGTGAGGGCCATGGTATATCCTTTGCTATTGAAATGGTAGCTAGTGGCGCTTGCTGGACAAGCGCTAGAGGGTGTTTTTGCTGAAACCGACTGCCCGCGATGGGGCAGGTGTTCTTTCAGGCGGCTTTCTTGGCCCGGCCGGCGACCCAGCGGGTGGCAAAGGCCTGCACATCGTTCAGGCGCTTGAGCAGGTCGGCCCCGGCGGCGGTCACGGTGTAGCCGTCAGCGCCATGGTCCAGCAGGCCAGCTTCGCGCAGTTCCTTGATGCGGGTGTTCAAGGTGTTGGGGGTGATGCCGCCCACGCTGTCTTGCAGCAGGCGGAAGGTTTGGGGGTGCCCGTCGCGCAGGGCCCACAGCACGCGCAGCGCGTAACGGCATTCGAGCCGTTCGAACAGCTGGTGGATGGCGGCGTTTTCTTTGGAGCTCATGGATGCTTCTCCTTGCGCGAGGTATTGGATCGGTTATTTGGGAGCAGGGCGCCGGGGCGGCCCGCCAATGCGCTCAGACTATAGCGCGGAACCCATTTTGCTACAAGTTTGGTAGCTCACAAGGCAATGTGCATATGCCGTAGACCGGTGATTTTGGGGCTTGTTTTTAGCAGGATTTTGCAGGGCACTGGGCCCCCGTGCAGGGTGGTTTAGCCCCTGGCTGGGGGTGTGGTGCGAAGGCTACGCCAGCGCCTCTGGCGCCTCGTGGGCCGATGCGCGCGCCAGGTGCTGCACCAGCAGTTGGGCCGCAGGCGAAAGGGCCTGCTCGTCGCGGTAGCAAATCGCAAACCGGCGCTGCGCCCACGCATCGCTGAGCGGCACGATGCGCACCGGGGCGGTCTGCGCAAAAGGGGCTGCCACCTCGCGCGGCACCACGCTGATGGCCAGGTTGGCCCGCACCACGCGCAGGGCCGCGTCAAAGTTGGACACCAGCACCCGGTGGGCCAGCGTCTTGCCTTCCACCGCCGCTGCGCGCGCCAGCAGCACCTGCACCGCGCTCAGGGCGGGCATGCTCACAAATTCGTAACCCAGCACATCGGCAAAGCGCACCGTGGGTAGCTGCGCCACGGGATGCGACTCGTGCGCCACGATGGCCAGGTGGTCGCTGCGGTAGTTGCGGGTTTGCAGGCCGCTCAGGTCGGCTGCGTCCCAGCAGATGCCGATGGACGCGCTGCCCTCGCGGATGCCCTGCACCACGTCGGGGCTCACCCGCTCCTCCATGCTGATCTGGATGCTGCGGTGGGCCGGGTCTTGCAGAAACGCCGCCACGTCATCGGCCAGCGATTCGGCCATGACCGAGGCCGTGACCAGCATGCGCACATGGCCCCGGGTGCCGGTGGCATATGCGGCCATGTCGCGCTCGATCTGCCCCACGCTGGCCAGCATGGTGCGGGCGTGCTCCAGCAGTGTTTCGCCCGCCGGGGTGGGCACCACGCCCCGGCGCTTGCGCAGCAGCAGTGGCGTGCCCACGGTGTCTTCCAGCTGGGCCAGCCGCTTGCTGATGGCCGAGCCCACGATGGACTCCTGCTCGGCCACCCGCGCAATGCTGCGCTGGTCGCACACGGCGGCAAACAGGCGCAGGGTTTGCAGATCAAGATCGCGCATGGGTTGTGATGTTCCTTTCGGGAATCATAAGGGTTCCAAAATTGATTTTCTGATTCAAAACGGAATTTCTAGAATCACCTGCATGCTTCCAACGCTTTCGGAGACAGCCCTGTGAACCCATCTTTACCCGGCGGGCCCGCATCCGCCGTTGCGGCCACTGGCCCCACCCACGCCGTGGTGCGTGAAGTGGGCCTGCGCGATGGCCTGCAGAGCATCGCCCGCGTTCTGCCCACCGCGCAGAAGATTGAATGGGTGAACGCTGCCTACGCCGCCGGGCAGCGCGAGATCGAGGTGGGTTCTTTCGTCCCCGCCCGTCTGCTGCCCCAGCTGGCCGACACGGCCGAGGTGCTGGCCCACGCGCAAACGCTGCCGGGCCTGTGCGCCTCGGTGCTGGTGCCCAACTTGGAAGGGGCCGAGCGCGCGCTGGAATGTGGCGCGCACCTGATGGTTGTGCCCTTGTCGGCCAGCCACGCCCACAGCCTGGCCAACCTGCGCAAGACCCCTGACGAGGTGGTGGCCGAGGTGGCCCGCATTCGCGCTGCGCGCGATGCGGCCGGCAGCGCCACGCTGATCGAAGGCGGTGTGGGCACCGCCTTTGGCTGCACGCTGCAGGGCGAGGTGGCCGAGAGCGAAGTGCTGCGCCTGATGCAAGCCCTGCTCGACGCCGGTGCCGACCGCGTGAGCCTGGCCGACACCGTGGGCTTTGCCGACCCGGCCAGCGTGCAGCGCCTGTTTGCCAAGGCCCGCGCCCTGGTGGGCGACCGGCTGGCCTGCGCGCACTTTCACGACACGCGCGGCATGGGCCTGGCCAATGCCTACGCCGCCTGGCAGACCGGAATCACCCGCTTTGATGCCTGCCTGGCGGGCATTGGCGGCTGCCCCCACGCGCCCGGTGCCAGCGGCAACGTCACCACCGAAGACCTGGAATACATGCTGCAGCGCATGGGCGTTACCACGGGTGTGGATGTGCCCGCGCTGCTGGCGCTGCGCCAGCGCGTAGCCCGCTGGCTGGCGGGCGAGACCCTGCACGGCGCCCTGTGGCAGGCGGGCCTGCCCCGCCACGCACAGCCCACCCTGGCCGCTGCAGCGGTTTGATTTCTGTATCGTTCGCCCATGACAAGTACCACCTCTCCTTCTCCGTCCGAATCACCCAAATCGTCCGCAGGCTCCTTGCCCCTGGCGGGCCTGCGGGTCGTTGAATTCACCCACATGGTCATGGGGCCCACCTGCGGCATGGTGCTGGCCGACCTGGGGGCTGAGGTCATCAAGGTTGAGCCCGTAGAGGGGGACCGCACCCGCCACCTGCTCGGTGCGGGAGCGGGCTTCTTCCCCATGTTCAACCGCAACAAGAAAAGCATTGCGCTGGACCTGCGCAACCCCGAAGCGCTGGAGGTCGCCCGCAAGCTGGCTGCCTCCGCCGACGTGGTGGCGCAAAACTTCAAGCCCGGTGTGATGACCAAGTACGGGCTGGATTACGCCGCGCTTTCGCAGATCAACCCCCGCCTCATCTACGTGAATCACACGGGCTTTCTGGCCGGGCCGTACGAGCACCGCACCGCGCTCGATGAAGTGGTGCAGATGATGGGTGGCCTGGCCTACATGACGGGCCGCCCCGGCGACCCGCTGCGCGCAGGCAGCAGCGTCAACGACATCATGGGCGGCATGTTTGGTGCCATTGGCGCCATGGCCGCGCTGATGCAGCGCGGCATCACCGGGCGCGGGCAAGAGGTGGACTCGGCCCTGTTCGAGAACAACGTCTTCCTCGTCGGCCAGCACATGATGCAGTACGCCGTAACGGGCCAACCCGCCGCCCCCATGCCCGACCGCATCTCCTCGTGGGCGCTGTACGACGTGTTCACGGTGAAAGAGGGCGAGCAGATCTTCCTGGCGGCCGTGAGCGATGCGCAGTGGGTCACCTTCTGCGACGCCATGGGCTATGCAGACCTGAAGGCCAATCCGCAGCTCGCTACCAACAATGATCGTGTGCGCGCCCGCCCCACGCTGATGCCCGACCTGCGCCAGCGTCTGGCACACCACAGCGCGGCCGAGCTGGCCGCCATTTTTGAAAAGCACGGCCTGCCGTTTGCCCCCATCTCGCGGCCCGAGCAGTTGCTGGACGACCCGCACCTCAACGCCACCGGCGGCCTGGCCGACATCACCCTGCCCGATGGCGAGCGCGCCGGGCAAACCGCCCGCACCACGCTGCTGCCCCTGGCCATGAACGGCCAGCGCCTGGGCGTGCGCCTGCAGCCCCCGGTGCTGGGCCAGCACACGGCGGACTTGATGCAAGAGCTGGGCTACACGCCCGAGCAGGTGCAGGCCCTGCAGCAAGCGGGCGCCGTGGCCTGAGAGGTACGACGGGCAGGTACAACGGGCCGGTACAACGGGCAAACAGAGCCCTGCCAGCCCCTGATTCACAACAACAACGGAGACAAGACCATGACGACACCCACCTCCAAGCCCACCATCCTGCACCTGGGCGCGGCCATGTTTGTGGACCAGGCCAAGCTCGCCATTCAGCACATCCCTTACAAGGGCATGGGCCCGCTGATGAACGACGTGCTGGGCGGCCAGGTGCAACTGGCGGTGGTGGCCGTGGCGCCAGCGGCCGCGCACATCAAGTCGGGACCGCTGCGCGCCCTGGGCGTGACGACCAGCACGCGCGTGGCCTCGCTGCCCGGCGTGCCGACCATTGCCGAGCAGGGCCTGCCCGCCTACGAGCTGGACGGCTGGATTGCCCCCGTGGGCCCCGCTGGCCTGCCCAAGACCGAGCTGGCCCGGCTGTACAACGCCTTCAAGGCAGCGATGGAGATGCCCGAAGCGCGCGATGCGCTCGTCGCCCAGGGCTACGAAATCAAGCTCACCCCGCCCGATGCCGCCGCCGCCTTCTTCCGCAGCGAAGCCGCGCGCATGGCGCAGGTGGTGAAGAACGCCAACGTGAAGCTGGATTGAGCGGTTCCAGGGGCTTAAAGCCTTTTAGGCCTCCAGCGCTTATCTGGAAAGCGCTGGCAGCTATGAAAAAGTGAGCTAGGGGGCCGTTCACCGCAGCAAGGCGGTGGCCTGGCCGCCTTGGCGGCGCAGGCGGAACACGGCCACGGCCTGCACCAGCTCGCGCGCCTGGGTGCTCAGGCTGCCGGCTGCGGCGGCGCTTTCTTCCACCAGGGCGGCGTTTTGCTGCGTGGCTTCGTCCATGCGCACGATGGCCTGGGTCACGTTCAGCATGTCGTTGGTCTGGCTGCTGCTGGCGTGGCTGATTTCCTGCATCAGCTCGCTCACGCTGCGAATGGACGACACCACCTCGGCCATGGTGCCACCGGCGTTGTGGGCCAGCTCGGAGCCTGCCTGCACCCGCTCCACACTGGCCTGGATCAGGGTCTTGATCTCTTGCGCGGCGCCCGCGCTGCGCGTGGCCAGGTTGCGCACCTCGCTGGCCACCACGGCAAAGCCCCGGCCTTGCTCGCCCGCACGGGCAGCCTCCACGGCCGCGTTCAGTGCGAGGATGTTGGTCTGGAAGGCAATCGAATCGATCACGCCGGTGATGTCGGCAATGCGGCGCGAGCTGTCTTGAATCCCTTGCACCACCTGCACCATCTGCTCCACCACCGCGCCGCCACGCTCGGCCACGGCCGAGCCATTGCGGGCCAGGTCGCTGGCGCGCTGGGCCGTGGCAGCGTTTTGCTGCACCGTGGTCTGCAGTTGCTGCATGGACGCCGCGGTTTCGTCGAGCGAGCTGGCCTGCTGCTCTGTGCGCGCGCTCAGGTCGGCATTGCCCTGCGCAATCTCTGCGTTGGCGCTGGCCACGCTTTCGGCGCTGCTGCGCACGCCCGAGACCACGTTTTCCAGGTTGTCCTGCATGGCCTTGAGGGCCTGCAGCAGCCGGGCGGGCTCGTCCTGCCCGTCCAGCGGAATGTCCGAGGTCAGGTCGCCCGCCGCCACCTTGTGCGCAACGGATACCGCCTCGCGCAGTGGCCGCACCACCGATCGCGTCAGCACCAGCCCGGCCAGCACGCCCAGGCCCGTGACCAGGCCCAGCGCCACCAGGCTGCTGACCAGCGCGTTGCGCGCATCCTGCGCGGCTGCCTGGGCAATGGCGGCGCTGCTGGCGGCCACCTGTTCGCTCAGCGCCGTGAGCAGCTTGGCCGGGCCCTGGTCGATGTCGGCCACGTCGGCATCGCCCGCTGCGGGCACAAAGCCGAGCGACTGGAAAACCTCAAACCCCTTGCGGTAGCCCTGTGCCATCTGCGCGTGGGCGTCGGTGAACTTCTGCAGCGCGGCACGCTCGTTGGCGTCGCTCAGTTGCGGCTCCAGCGCACGGGCGGCGTCGGCCACGCGCTTTTCGCTGGCCTGGAAGGCTGCCCAGTGCAGTTCGCGCTTGCGCGAGTCTTCACCGCGCAGCAGGGTGTTCTTCCACTCCAGCACCTGGGTTTTGAACTCGCTTTCCATGCGGCTCACGGCGCGCTCTTGCGCCACGCGTTGCAGCACGGTGCTGTCGTAGGTACCCAGCGTGCGGTACAGCGTGGCAATGCCGAACAGCGCCGCGCCCAGCAGCAGGGCCAGCACCAGGCCCAGGGCCGTGGCCATGCGTGCACCGATGGAGTGGTTGGACAGTTTCATGGGTCAACTCTCTGAATCAATGGGACGCTTGCCCCGGTATCGCGCCTGCAGCCCAGTGCAGGGCCATCAGGCCTTGAGCTTGAGCAGGTACACCATCACGCGTGCGGTGGTCAGGTCCAGCTCCAAGAATTCGCTCAGGTCCTTGCCCGACAGCCACGAGGCTTCCCAGCGGTTTTGCTTCAGGGTTTGCAGCCAGCTTTCGTGGTGCGTGGCCTGTTCCACGGCGGCCAGCAGCTCGGCGGTGCGGGCGGGGCTCACGTCCTTGCCGGTGAACACGCCGCGCCAGTTGGCCATCACCGCGTCAATGCCCTGGTCCTTGAAGGCGGGGATGCCAAAGGCATTGCGCCGGGCCGATACGCCCACAGCCCGCAGCTTGCCCGCGGCCAGCGCGTCGCTGAATTCGCTGTAGCCCGACAGGCCCACGGCTGCGTCGCCTTTGAGCAGCGAAGCCACCACCTCGGGGCCGCTGGCAAAGGGGCGGTACACCAGCGCTTCGGGCTTGGCCTTGGCCGCGCGGGCCAGCACGCCGGCGTAGATGTGGTCCACGCCCCCGGCCGAGCCACCGGCCACCGGCAGGGCGGCCAGGTCGGTGCGCATGGCGTTGGCCAGGTCCTTGCCCGTTTTGATGGAGGAGGCGGCGGGCACGGCCGCGATGAGGTAGTCGCTGGTCAGGCGGGCCAGGGGCTGGATGTGGCCCAGGTCCACCGCCGGCTTTTGCGGGGCCACCGCGCCCACCATCACCATGCCGCCCATCAGCAGGGTGTTGGCATCGCTGCCGTATTTTTCCGCGTACTTGGCCAGGCCAATGGTGCCGCCCTTGCCGCCGATGTTTTCATATTCCACCTGGTCTGCCGCGCCCACAGCCTTGAGGGCGGCGCCCAGCGCACGGCCCGTCTGGTCCCAGCCGCCGCCAGGGTTGGCGGGAATGACGATGCGCAGCGTGCCCGCTACCTTGGCCGCCTTGGCGGCAGGCGCGGCTGCGCGGGCGGCAGTGGCTTGCGCCAGGGCTGCGGGTGCCAGCGGGGTCAACAAGGAGGCCAAAGCGGCGCTGCGGGCGAGGATCTGTCTGCGTTGCATGTGAAAAAACCTTGGGTGAGGGTGGGGTGTGAATGCCGCGCCGGGCGCCATCAACACGAGCCATGGGTAGGGGGCGGGCACGGTGCGCTGCATTCTGTCTCCCAACGATGACAGCTCAAGCCCTTGCCAGGTCATGCGGTGGCCGCACCAAACGCCTGGATGTTTTTGTAGTGCCGTTAATACTGACTTGCAAAACTGTCAATTGGCTGTCCCTTGGATTAGGGTATCCCCTGAATCCGAAGTGCCTTGGTGTGACTTGCAACGGTGTTCTGTGGGACGTAGCCGGGCCATGAAATGCTGTGCCTGCGCGCAGGGCTGGCGCCAGTCTCATAGTGTGTTGCTATGAAAATAATAGCTGCTGGCGCTTATCTATCAAGCGCCAGGGTGCATTTTTGCTTCAATCGGGTGGCCGTGGCGATGCCGGTGCCGGGGGCGCCAGCGCCAGGCACAAAAAAGCCCACCGGCCTGTGCAAGGGCGGTGGGCTGGTGTCTGGGCAGCCGGGGCTGCTCAGAAAGGGCTGTTACAGCGAGTCGATGAAGCTGCGCAGCTTGTCCGAGCGCGAAGGGTGCTTGAGCTTGCGCAGCGCCTTGGCTTCTATTTGGCGAATGCGCTCGCGGGTCACGTCGAACTGCTTGCCCACTTCTTCCAGGGTGTGGTCGCTGGTCATTTCGATACCGAAGCGCATGCGCAGCACCTTGGCTTCGCGGGGGGTCAGGCCATCAAGGATGTCCTTCACCACATCGCGCAGGCCGGCCTGCATGGCGGCTTCGATAGGCGCGGTGTTGGCACCGTCCTCGATGAAGTCGCCCAGGTGGCTGTCGTCGTCGTCCCCGATCGGCGTTTCCATGGAGATCGGCTCCTTGGCGATCTTCATGATCTTGCGGATCTTGTCCTCGGGGATTTCCATCTTGGCCGCCAGGATGGACGCATCGGGCTCGAAGCCAAACTCTTGCAAGTGCTGGCGGCTGATGCGGTTCATCTTGTTGATCGTCTCGATCATGTGCACCGGGATACGGATGGTGCGCGCCTGGTCGGCGATCGAGCGGGTGATGGCCTGGCGAATCCACCACGTGGCGTAGGTCGAGAACTTGTAGCCCCGGCGGTATTCGAACTTGTCCACCGCCTTCATCAGGCCGATGTTGCCTTCCTGGATCAGATCGAGGAACTGCAGGCCACGGTTGGTGTACTTCTTGGCAATCGAGATCACGAGGCGCAGGTTGGCCTCGATCATTTCCTTCTTGGCATCGCGCGAGGTGGCTTCACCTTCGTTCATGCGCTTGTTGATGCCTTTGAGCTCGGCCAGTGGCACAACCACGCGCGACTGCAGGTCGATCAGCTTTTGCTGCAGGTCCTGGATGGGCGGAATGTTGCGGCCCATCACGGCAGACCAGGGCTTGCCAGCGGCGGCCTGCTTCTCGACCCACTGCAGGTTCAGCAGGTTGGGCGGGAATTCCTTGATGAACGTCTCTTGGGGCATGCCGCACTTGTCCACGATGATGCGGCGCAGCTCGCGCTCCTTCTTGCGCACATCGTCCACCTGGCCGCGCACCATGTCGCACAGCTTTTCGATGGTCTTGGCGGTGAAGCGGATGGTCATCAGCTCTTCCGACAGGGCGGCCTGGGCCTTCATGTAGGCCGGGGTGCCGTAGCCTTCCTTGTCGTAGGCCTTGTGCACCTTCTCGAACAGTTCGCGGATGCGGTCGAAGCGGCGCAGCGCTTCGTTCTTGAGTTCTTCCAGCTTCTTGGTCAGTGCCTTGCTGCCGCCTTTGCCGTCGTCATCGTCGGCTTCGTCGAATTCGTCGAAGTCTTCTTCGGCCACATAGTCATCGGCCTCGTTGGGGTTGGAGAACCCGTCCACGATGGTCGAGATGACGACCTTGCCTTCGCGGATCTCTTCGCCCATGTTCAGGATTTCGGCGATGGTGGCGGGCGATGCGCTGATCGCTTCCATCATGGCCATCAGACCGCCTTCGATGCGCTTGGCGATTTCGATTTCGCCTTCGCGGGTCAGCAATTCCACCGTGCCCATTTCGCGCATGTACATACGCACGGGGTCGGTGGTGCGGCCGAATTCCGAGTCCACGGTCGAGAGCGCGGCTTCGGCCGCTTCTTCGGCCTCTTCTTCGGTGGCGCCAGCGGGGGCGTTGTCCGTGATGATCAGCGCTTCGGCGTCAGGGGTTTGCTCGTACACCGCCACGCCCAGATCGTTCAGGGTGGTGATAACGGCTTCGAGCGTTTCGGCATCGACCAGCTTGTCGGGCAGGTGGTCGTTGATTTCTACGTGCGTGAGGTAACCGCGGGTCTTGCCCAGCTTGATCAGCGTCTTCAGGCGCGAGCGGCGCTTTTGCAGGTCTTCTTCGGACAGGACCGTTTCGTCCAGGCCGAATTCCTTCATCAAGGCGCGTTCCTTGGCCTTGCTGATCTTCATGCGCAGCGGCTTGACCTTTTCGACCGTGGCTGCTGCTTCGGTGGACTCTTCGACTTCGCCTTCCAGATCGGCTTCGATGTCGGACAGGTCGGCGTCGTCGCCCACGTCATCGCTGGCAGCTGCGGCTTTGGGCTTGCGGCCACGCTTGGCGGGGGCCTTGGCTTCGCCACCAGCAGCGGCTGCCTTGGCAGGGCGGCCGGGCTTTTTCTTGGGGGCTTCTTCGTCGTCAGTGGCCGCGGCGGCTGCCTTGGCGCGCGCAGGCTTCTTCTTCAGCAATTCATCAGCAGCTTTGATCAGCTCGGCAGTACTTTTGACAGACACGTTATTCACTTTCTTGGCGTCCGCAGCCTCGGCAGCAGCAGCGGCCTTTTTGGGCGCGGCTTTGGCCGGTGCTTTGGCAGCGGTTTTGGAGACAGCCTTGGCGGCGGTGTCTGGAGCAGTCTTGGGCGGCTTCGCGGACTTTTGAGCGGGCATGAAAAACCTCAGATTCAAAAACTGACACAAAGAAAACGCTAACGAACGCCACAGATCCCGGCGCGGGTGGCAACGCCAAAGCAGTACGGCTTGGCGTTTTGAGGGGAGACCCTCAGGGGCAAGATGTCTGGGCGATCATTTGGTGTGCAGTCCTTGCGATAAGTGGGCCTATCCGCGCTGAGGTGCGCGCGTGTCAGGGGGCCCGGCTCGGAGGTGCTGCTGTCGCTCTTGCCGATGAACCTTACATTATACCAAGAGGGGTAAATTTCAAGGGCTTTTTGCTGTAATTCTCAGCCGTTGGGGCCTGCGGTGTGCCTTTTTGTTTTTGGTGCGTGGATGGTGGCCTGCGCGCCGCCACGCCCCTGCACCGTTGCGTTACTTGGGGGCTGCTGGTTCTAGCGCGGCCTTGAGTGCACGCCATTGAGTATCAAGTTCTTTGAAGCGGTTCAAATCGTTTTGAGCGCTGGCGAGGTTGCGCTGCTTTTCGATCTGCTCCAGCTGAATGCGCGTTAGCAGGTCGCTCAGCTCGGCCCGCAGCTCCGCTACGTCGCCTTCGGTTTGCGCATGGGCGCCAGTCATCACCTTCACGGCCACGGCCTCGCACTCGTGTCCGCGCAGGCTTTCACGCAGCACGGCCCAGGGCTGGGGGCCATGCTCGTGAAACTGTGCCTCCAGCCACGCGAACAGGGGGCCGTGCGGCGCCGGCTGGGCGCACAGCGCGGTGTGGTCTTCTTGCGCCAGGTGCTCCAAAAAGCCCATGTGCGACAGCAGCAGCCGTGCGGCATGGTCCACCCTGCTGGCCATGGGGGTGGCGGGCAGGCGGGGCTGGGGCGGCCAGGGGCTGTCGTTGCGCTTTTTCCATGGGCCCTTGCCTTTCCAGTCGCCTTTGCTCTTCCAGTCTCCGCTCTTGCGGTAGGGCGCGCTGGTGGATGGATAGGCGCTGCCGTAGTTCGCGTCGTAACCGGCATCGGGGCTGCCTTGCCAGGGTGGGGCGCCGTCGGCGCCAGCGCCCCACGGGGAATCGTCGGTGGGGTGGGGCTGTGCATGGGCAGCGTGCCCTGCGCCCGCGCCAGCAGGGGCGCGGCGGTGCGTGTCGTGGGCCGATGCCTGGCTCCACAAGGCCGCCAGGTCGTTGGCGGGCAGTTGCGTGAGCTGGGCCAGCTCGCCCAGCAGCTGGCGGCGCAGCACGCCGTCGGGCAGGGCAGACCACAGAGGGCGGGCGTTGCTGGCCATGTGGGCGCGGCCCTCGGCGGTGGCCAGGTCGCAACCGTCGCTGGCGGTTTCGATCAGGAAGCGGCTCAGCGGCATGGCCTCGGCAATGCAGCGGGCGAAAGCGTCGGCGCCGTGCTCGCGCACATAGCTGTCGGGGTCGTGCTCGGCGGGCAAAAACAGGAATTTGATGCTGCGCGTATCAGTGGCGTGGGGCAGGGCACCATCGAGCGCCTTACGTGCCGCGCGGCGCCCGGCAGCGTCGCCGTCAAAGCTGAACACCACGGCATCGGTAAAACGCAGCAGCTTTTGTACATGCTCGGGTGTACAGGCGGTGCCCAGCGTGGCCACGGCGTTGGGAAAGCCCAGTTGCGCCAGGGCCACCACGTCCATGTAGCCCTCGGTCACCAGCGCATAGCCCGCCTCGCGGATGGGCGTGCGGGCCTCAAACAGGCCGTACAGCTCGCGGCCTTTGTGGAAGACCGGGGTTTCAGGTGAGTTGAGGTACTTGGGTTTTTCATCGCCCAGCACCCGCCCGCCAAAGCCAATGCATTCGCCTTTGACGTTGCGGATCGGAAACATCACCCGGTCGCGGAAGCGGTCGTAGCGCTTGCCGCCGTCTTCTTCGTTGACGATGACCAGGCCGCTTTCTTCCAGCAACGGGTCGTCGTACGCCGGGAACACGCTGGCCAGGCTGCGCCAGCCCTCAGGGGCGTAGCCCAGGCCATAGCGCTTGGCCACATGGCCTGACACCCCCCGTGCCTTGAAGTAGCCAATGGCGCGCTGCGATTCGCGCAGGTGGCGGCGGTAGGCGTCGGCGGCTTTTTCCAGCACATCGGTCAGCGTGGCCTGCTTTTGGCGGGCGGCAGCGGCGCGTTCGCGGTCTTGGGGTGAGATGTCATCGTCAGGCACCTGCAGGCCCACGCTCTGGGCCAGGTCATTCACCGCTTCGATGAAACCCATGCCCGCGTGGTCCATCAGAAAGCTGATGGCGTTGCCGTTCTTGCCGCAGCCAAAGCAGTGGTAGAACTGCTTGGAGGGGCTCACGCTGAACGAGGGCGACTTTTCCCCGTGAAAGGGGCACAGCCCCATGAAGTTGGCGCCCCCTTTTTTGAGCTGCACATAGCGGCCCACGATATCGACCACGTCGACGCGCGAGAGCAACTCCTGGATGAACGACTGGGGGATAGACACGCGCGTATTTTCCCCCATGGCTGGCCGCGGCAGAGCGGTTACAAACCAAAGACCCGGCCGCCCTTGTCCGGCGCCCCGACGCGGGGCTTTTCAGCGCCCTGTCAGCCGGGGGCGCTCTAATGGCCGATTCCCTGTTTTCAGCCTGAGGATGGATGTGATGACTTCGAAGTACGACCAGCACCTGCCACGCAACCCCGCCAACTTTGCGCCGCTGTCGCCCCTGGGCTTCATCCAGCGCACGGCCGAGGTGTACCCCGAGCGCCTGGCCATCGTGCACGGCAGCCTGCGGCAGACCTGGAGCCAGACGTACACCCGCTGCCGCCAACTGGCCAGTGCCCTGCAGCGCGCCGGCATCGGCAAGAACGACACCGTGGCCGTCATGCTGCCCAACACCCCGCCCATGGTCGAGGCCCACTTTGGCGTGCCCATGGCCGGCGCGGTGCTCAATGCCCTGAACACCCGGCTGGATCCCGAAACCATCGCCTTCATGCTGGACCACGGCGAAGCCAAGGCCGTGATCGTGGACCCCGAGTTCAGCGGCACCATGGCCAAGGCGCTGGCCTTGCGCCAGGCCACCACGCCGCTGCTCATCGTGGAGGTGCAAGACGAGCTGTACGGCGCGCCTGCGCAGTCGCTCCATGGCACAGACTACGAAGCCTTCCTGGCCAGTGGCGATGCGCAATTTGCCTGGGAGCTGCCCGCCGACGAGTGGGATGCCATTGCCCTGAACTACACCAGCGGCACCACCGGCAACCCCAAGGGCGTGGTCTACCACCACCGCGGCGCAGCCACCAACGCCATCAGCAATGTGCTGGAGTGGGACATGCCCAAGCACGCGGTCTACCTGTGGACCTTGCCCATGTTCCACTGCAACGGCTGGTGTTTTCCGTGGACGGTGGCGGCCCGCGCGGGTGTGAACGTGTGCTTGCGCCGGGTGGAAGCCCAGGCCATCTTCGATGCGATCCGCAACCACGGCGTCACGCATTACTGCGGCGCCCCCATCGTGCACGGCCTGCTGGTCAACGCCCCTGATGCGATGAAGGTGGGTGTGCCTGCGGGTGTGAAGGCCATGGTGGCGGGCGCTGCGCCACCGGCCTCGATGATCGAAGGCATGGAAAAGATGGGATTCGATTTGACCCATGTGTACGGCCTGACCGAGGTGTATGGCCCGGCCACGGTGTGCGCCAAGCACGAGGCCTGGAACGACCTGGACATTGGCGAGCGCGCCCGCCTCAACGCGCGCCAGGGCGTGCGCTACCACCTGCAGCGAGACGTGCGCGTGCTGGACCCCGAAACCATGCAGCCCGTGCCGTGGGACGGCGAGACCATGGGCGAGATCATGTTCAAGGGCAACATCGCCATGAAGGGCTACCTGAAGAACCCCAAGGCGACCGAAGACGCCTTTGCGGGCGGCTGGTTCCACAGCGGCGACCTGGCCGTGCAGTACCCCGACGGCTACATCAAGATCAAGGACCGCAGCAAGGACATCATCATTTCGGGCGGCGAGAACATCTCGTCCATCGAAGTGGAAGACGTGCTCTACCGCCACCCTGACGTACTGGCCGCCGCCGTGGTGGCCAAGCCCGACGCCAAGTGGGGCGAAACGCCTTGCGCCTTTGTGGAGCTGAAGGCCGGCGCCACCGCCACGCCTGAAGACATCGTGGCCCACTGCAAAAAGCACCTGGCCGGCTTCAAGGTGCCGCGCGCCGTGGTGTTTGGCGAGCTGCCCAAGACCAGCACCGGCAAGATCCAGAAGTTCGAGCTGCGCAAGCAGGCGGGCTCGGCCACGGCGATTGACGTGTGAGCATGGGGGGGCTGTCTGGGCACAGCCTGCCGCTGATGGCTGCATGAAGGCATGACAGCGCCTGTGTCTTACGGCACCCTGTTCGTTTCTCTGCTGGGTGGCCTCGGGTTGTTCCTGCTCGGGATGACCATGCTGACCGATGGCCTCAAGCTGGCGGCTGGCCGGGCGCTGGAGCGCATGCTGGAGGCCTGGACGCGAACCTGGCTGCATGGGCTGTTCACGGGTGTTTTGCTGACGGCACTGGTGCAATCTTCCACGGCCATGACCGTGGCAGCCATTGGTTTCGTCAACGCCGGGCTGCTGAGTTTCACCTCGGCGCTGTGGGTGGTGTTCGGCTCCAACTTCGGCTCCACGGTCACCGGCTGGCTGGTGGCGTGGCTGGGCTTCAAGCTGAAGATTGAAGCGTTTGCCCTGCCGTTCATCGGCATTGGCATGGCGCTCAAGCTCACGGGCGAGGGCTCGCGTCGCGGTGCGCTGGGCATGGCGGTGGCCGGGTTTGGCCTGCTGTTTCTGGGCATCGACATGCTCAAGCAGGGCTTTGAGGGGCTGGGGCCACAGGCTCTGCCCTCGCTCAGCGGCGATGCCGCAGGCGTGACCCTGTCGGTCTTGGTGGGGGTGCTGCTCACCATCGTGCTGCAGGCTTCCTCGGCCACGCTGGCCCTGGCGCTCACGGCCGTGGGTGGGGGCATGATGCCTGTTGAGGCGGGGGCTGGCATCGTGATTGGCGCCAACGTGGGCACCACGCTCACGGCCATCCTGGCTGCGATTGGCGCCACCTCCAACGCCCGCCGCTTGGCGGCCGCGCATGTGCTGTTCAACGTGCTGACGGCCGTGGTGGCGCTGGCGGTGTTCTCGCCGTTGCTTGACCTCATCCATGCGTTGGGCGTCTGGCTCACGGGCAGTGGTGATGCCGTGATGCAACTGGTGCTGTTCCACAGCCTGTTCAACTTGCTGGGCGTGTTGCTGATGCTGCCGCTGTCGGCACCGCTGGTGCGTTTTCTGCTGGCACGTTTCCACTCAGCAGACGAGGATGCGGCACGGCCTCGCTACCTGGACCGCAACGTGGCGGCCGTGCCTGTGCTGGCGCTGCAGGCGCTGCGCCATGAGCTGGCGCGCATGGGCAGCCTCGCGTTTGCGCTGGCGCGTAACGCCACGCCCGCCCATGCGCAGGGCGATGTTCGCCTGGCCCAGCAACTGGGCACGGTGGAGCATTTGCAGCGCGCCATCGGCGCGTTTGTCAGTGAGGTCAGCCGCCAGCAGATGCACCGCGATGTGTCCGCGCAGTTGCCAGAGCTGTTGCGCATTGCCACGCACTTCGACACGCTGGCGCGCGTGATGCACCACATAGGCCTGCAGCGCCCTGTACCAGGAACGCACCCGGGCATTGAAAGCCTGGTGCAGCCGGTGTTTGATGCGGCGCGGGCCTTTTTTGAAGCCGCCGACCCCGAATCGGCCAACGCTCCCGCGCAGGCTGGCGGCCCTTGGCTGGCCCTGGAGGCGCGTGACACGTTCGAGGATGCGTACCAGATGGCCAAGGCGGGTTTGCTACAGGCCGGCGCAGGTGGCACGGTGGATGTGGTGGCGGTGTACGAGCACCTTGCCCGGCTCAGCGATCTGCGCCGGGCGGTGGGGCAGGGGTTCAAGGCCGTGCAGCGCATGGCGGCTTTGCCGGAGCTATCGACGCTCGGCCATGGCGCACCCACGCGGCCCGCGGCCGAGTCCGACAGCGGGCGGAGCGTCGAGTCTGCGGAATAGCCCAATGGCGCAAAGCTGCTTGATTGCTATGTTTTTCATAGCTGCTAGCGCTTTGGTGTAAAGCGCTAGAGGCCATTTCTATTCAAAACCTTGGTTTCCGTGAGGCACGGCCGCACCCCGCCCGGCAGTCTGATGGTGCGAGCGGGCCCTCAGGCGCGCACGGGGCCGGGCTTGCGGTCTTGCACCACAAACCGGGCCAGGGTGTGGGCGCTGCTGTGCGGGTCTAGGGGGTTGTCCACCGCGCGCAGGGTGGTCGTCCATTGCTCTGGGGTGATGTCTGCCAGCCCGTAGCCCCGCTCTTCGCAGCGGGCCAGCAGCACATGCGGGTTGTGGCGGGCAATGGCGTCCACCTTGTCTTGTGTAGTGCCCGCGCGTGAGCTGATGGAGGTGCCGCAGAACTCGGTGGCCAGCACATGCCGGTCGCCGCCAGCACCCGGTGCGTGCACGTTGCACACATAGTTTTGGTGAATGTCCCCGCCCAGCAGCACGGTGTTGCGCGGGCTGTGGCGCTGAACGGATTGCAGCAGGCGTTCGCGCGCTGCAGGGTAGCCATCCCACCCGTCGGTGGCAACCTGGCCGCTGGGGTAGCGGCGGGGCGAGAACAGGGTTTGCTGGGCCAGCACGCTCCAGCGGGTGTGGTCGTGCTTCGCATCTGCGGCCAGGCCCTCGCCCAGCCACTGTTCCTGCGCAGGGCCCAGCAGGCTGCGGGCGGGGTCGGCCAATTCGGCGCAGTCGGCGGGGCGCACGCTCCCCGCGTTGGTGGCGCCGGGTTTGCGGCATGCCTGCAGGGCGCGGTGTTGGCGGTCATCCAGCAGGTGCAACTGGGCGAGCCGCCCCCAGGGCAGGCGGCGGTACACCTGCAGCCGGTCGAACTGCGCGCCCGCCACGGCCGTGGCACGCAGGGGCATGTTTTCGTAGAACGCTTGCCAGGCTGCAGCGCGTTGGGTCAGGAAGGCCGCGGCATCGGCCTGTGCATTCGTGCCCCCTGCATAGTCGTTTTGCACTTCGTGGTCGTCCCAGGTCACCGCCCAGGGGCAGGCTGCGTGGGCGGCCTGTAGCGCGGGGTCGCTCTTATGCAGGGCGTAGCGGTCGCGGTAGTCGGCCAGCGTGGTGGCGTAACGCAGGGTGTGGGTACGTGCCAGGCCGTCGGTGTTTTTGGGCGTGGCGTATTCGTAGATGTAGTCGCCCAGAAACAGCACCAGATCAGGCTGGTCGTTGCAGACATGGCGCCAGGCGGCGTAGTGGCCATGCTCCCACCGCTGGCACGACGCAAACGCCACGCGCAGACGCCCCGGCAGTGCATGCAGGGCGGGTGCCGTGCAGGTGTGGCCGGTGGCGCTGGTGGCCTGCCCCAGCATGAAGCGGTAGTGGTACCAGCGGCCCGGCTCCAGCCCACGCACTTCCACATGCACGCTGTGGCCGCGTTCTGGTGCTGCGGTGGCCTGGCCCTTTTGCACGATGCGCGCAAATCCTTCATCGTGTGCCAGCTCCCAGTGCACGGTTTGGGCGGGCAGGGGCTCGCCGGGTGAGGGCAGCAGCCGCGTCCACAGCACCATGCCATCGGGTGCAGGGTCGCCGCTGGCAACTCCCAGCGCAAAAGGGTTGGCAGCCAGGGGTGTGGGCTGCAACCATGCCCACCGGGGCAGAGCCGTGGCTGCAGCCGCCAGGGCGGCACGCTGGACCCACTGGCGGCGCTGCATGGGCAAACGGGCTTGTGAACGGCTGGGAGCGCCGGGGCTGCGTCAGGCCGCCATCACGCGGTTTTTGCCCGAGCGCTTGGCCAGGTACATGCTCTTGTCAGCACGCTGGAGCGCATCCATGCTGGTTTCGCTGTCGTGCAACTGGGCCACACCGGCGCTGAAGGTGATGAGGATTTTTTCGCTGCCCTGCAGGAAGAAGCGCGTGGTCAGCTCACGTTGCAGCCGGGTCATGGCAGCCACGCCGCTTTCTACATTGGTGTCTGGCAGCAGCAGCACAAACTCTTCACCGCCATAGCGGGCCAGCAGGTCTTGCGGGCGCATCACCTCGCGGGTGACCTGGGCCAGGTGCACCAGGGCAGCGTCGCCCACGGTGTGGCCCAGTCGGTCGTTGATGCTCTTGAAGTTGTCGATGTCGAGCAGCGCCAGGCACAGCGGGCTGCCCAGGCGGCGCGAGCGGGCAATCTCGCGCTCCATGGCTTCGTCCAGTCCCTTGCGGTTGAGGGTGCCCGTCAGCGGGTCGTGCCGCGCCTGGGTGCTGGCGCGTTCGAGTTCCTGTTGCAGCCGGGCCACTTCGGCATGCTTGGCGTCGGTGCGGTCTCGCAAGTCCTGCAGCTCGGTGTGGGTGAGTTTGGTATCCAGCGCCATGGCGCGGGTGGCGGACATCACCTCGGCCAGCACCGGGGCAATTTCTTGAATGCTGGAGGCCTTGCCGATCAGGTCGGCGCAGCGTTCCATGGTCTCGTGATACGTGGTGCTGGAGGCCGTCATCTGCGCCAGGCGTTCGATGAACGTGGCCAGCATGTCCTTCATCTGCTCCTGGGCTTCGGCGGCGCGCGCCTTGGCTTCGGTCTGTTTGAAGATCACGTCCTTCAGGCGCAGTTGTACATCGTCCAGGCGCCGCAGCGTCAGCGGTGGAGTGGAGGCCGCCATGAGCGATTCGGCCTGCCCGCGCAGCCAGCGGTCGTCCACACTGAGCACTGCGATGTTTTCAAAAATCATGTGCAGCAACTGCAGCAGGCTGGCGCGGATGGCGGCCTGATCCTCCGTGGCAAACGAGAGCCGGTAGGTGAAGTTGCTGAGCATGAGCTGCACGGTAGACAGCGGCGGATCGGGCTCGCGCAAGAAGGTGATGAGCTGCGTCGCCATGTCGTGCACTCGGGCGTCGTCTTCGCCCAGCGCTGGCAGCGTGTTGTCAATCAGTCGCGCGAGTGCCTCGGCAAATTCAGCGGGAAGAATGTGCACCGCCGCAGGTTCGCTCACCACAGGCGTGGCCGCCACAGGGCTGAGCCCCAGGTTGGCGTAGCCCACCAGCACGCTTTGCAGTGCCGACCAGTCTTTGGTGGCGATGGCTCTCTCAAATTGGGTGAGAAGCCGTTTTTGCCCCGGGGTTTGCGCAGGCAGCACGCGCTGGATGCTGCTTAGCTGCGCATCCGGAAAGGGCTGGGAACTGCGGCTGCCCGCAATTTCGTCGTAAATGGCGAGGTAGTTGTCCGGGGTGGGTGCCAACCGGCGGGTGGCCAGTTGCTTGAGCGTTTCACGCGCGATTTCGTAGGGGGGACGGTCTGCCATGTGCGGACACCAGTATCAAGGGCAACGGGGTGCCCGAGTGTGACACAGCCCAGCCGTAAGCGCCCCCCTTTGTGGCGGCTGGGCCCGTTACCAGCGTCAGTTCACCATCACCAGCTTGCCCATCACCCCGCGTGAGCCCATGTGGGCGTAGGCCTGGGGCAACTGCGCCATGGGCATGGTGCGGTCAATCACGGGCTTGATCTTGCCTTGCCCGTACCACTGGGCCAGCTCGGCCATCATGGCTGCGTTGGCCTTGGGCTCGCGCTTGGCGAATTCGCCCCAGAACACGCCCACGATCGATGCGCCCTTGAGCAGCGCGAGGTTGAAGGGCAGCGCTGGAATCGGGCCCGATGCAAAGCCCACCACCAGATACCGCCCCCGCCAGGCGATGGAGCGGAAAGCCGGTTCGGCAAAGTCGCCCCCGACGGGGTCGTAGATCACATCAGGCCCCTTGCCATCCGTCAGGGTCTTGATGGCCTCGCGCAGGTTTTCCTTGCTGTAGTTGATGGTGGCATCCGCACCGATGGAGGTGCACAGCGCGCACTTTTCATCGCTGGAAGCCGCGGCAATCACGCGGGCACCCAGGGCCTTGGCGATTTGGATGGCGGCCGTGCCCACGCCCCCGGCAGCGCCCAGCACCAGCACGGTTTCGCCGGCCTTGAGTTGGGCTCGGTCTACCAGCGCATGGTGTGAGGTCGCGTAAATCATGATGAATGCGGCAGCATCTACCGCCGGAAACCCGGGGGGCAGCGGCATGCACAGCGCGGCTGGGGCAATGGTGTGCGTACCAAAGCCGCCAGTACCAGACAGGCAGGCCACGTTTTGGCCCACCTGCAGGTGCTTCACCCCCTCACCCACTGCGACCACGGTGCCTGCGTATTCGGACCCGGGCACGAAGGGCAGGGGGGGCTTCATCTGGTACTTGTTCTGCACGATCAGCAGGTCCGGGAAATTCAGGCTGGCCGCCTTGATTTCGATGAGAACCTCGCCCGCCTGGGGTGTAGGTGTGGGCAGTTCGGTCCAGGTCAGCGCTTCAACGCCAGTGGGGTTGGTGCAAAGCCAAGCGTGCATGGGGTGCGTCTCCGTTGATCTTGTGTGAAGTCAAATGATAGGTGGGGGTGCTGTGCGTCGATGTCCCACGAGCGACGTGGGCGTGGTGTGGTCTGTCGTGGGCTGGCTGCATCGGTTGATCTGCGTCTGCTGCGCAGCGCTGGGCGGGAACGCAGATGCGATGCCCACCCTACAATTCGCCTCATTCAGCACCAGCAACCCATGAAAATTCTCCTCTCCAACGACGACGGCTTCCAGGCGCCCGGCATTGTGGCGTTGTACGAGGCGCTCAAAACACTGGCAGACGTTGAGGTTGTGGCTCCAGAGCACAACAACAGCGCAAAGTCGAACGCCTTGACCTTGCATTCGCCGCTGTACGTGCACCAGGCGGCCAACGGCTTTCGTTATGTGAATGGCACCCCGGCAGACTGCGTGCACATTGCGCTGACGGGGCTGTTGGGCTACCGGCCCGATTTGGTCGTGTCGGGCATCAACAACGGTGCCAACATGGGTGATGACACTATTTACTCCGGCACTGTGGGCGCTGCCATGGAGGGGTATCTGTTTGGTATCCCGGCGATTGCGTTCTCGCAGGTGGACAAGGGCTGGGGAGAGATTGAGTCTGCGGCTGCAAAGGCGCGTGAAATCGTGCAGCAGCTCATGGGTAACCGTTTGGTGAACCCTGCTGAGTCTTCAGACGCAGCGCCGTGGTTGCTCAACGTCAACATCCCCAATATGCCTCTGGAAGCGCTCAAGCCGCTGAAGCTGTGCCGCCTGGGCCGCCGCCATGCAGCGGAGCGGGTGATTGTTCAAGACAGCCCACGCGGCGAGAAGATGTACTGGATCGGCGGGGCGGGAGCGGCCAAGGACGATGCCGAGGGCACAGATTTCCACGCAACGGCGCAGGGGCATGTATCCATGACCCCCCTGAAAGTGGATCTGACCGATCACGACAACCTTGGTTACTGGGCGCAGACTGCCGCGCGCATGCAGGCCTCTGTCGCGGTCGAGGGCGTTCGCTGATGCAGCGGCGCCCTGGCTTTCCGGCCAAACTGCCAGGGTCTGCGACGACTCCGGCGGCAGCGCCCTCTCAAAGATCTGCAACCTTGGGCGCCAGACCCATTGCCGCCATGGCCGTGGGCGTGGGGCTGGATTCGGCGGCCGTTCGGACACGAATGGTCCAAAAGCTGGCAGCTGGGGGTGTGACGTCACCCCAGGTGTTGCAGGCCATGGGCCAGGTAGAGCGCCACAGGTTTGTGGACAGCGCCCTGGGCAACCAAGCCTATGAAGACACCAGTTTGCCCATCGGTATGGGCCAAACCATCTCCAAACCCAGCATCGTTGCCCGCATGTGTGAGCTGTTGCTCGGCGCCGAAGTCGCACGCACGGCAGGGCTGGGGAGGGTGCTGGAAATAGGCACGGGGTGCGGCTACCAGGCGGCTGTGTTGAGTTTGCTGGCCCGCGAGGTTTACACACTGGAGCGCGTTCGCAGCCTGCACGAGAAAGCGCGTGACAACCTGCGCCCTTTTCGGCTGGCCAATGTGCACCTGATGTTTGGCGATGGAATGCTCGGCTACCCCAGCGGGGCGCCTTACTCCGCCATCATCGCTGCAGCCGGGGGGGATTCTGTGCCCCAGGCTTGGTGCGATCAGTTGGCGGTGGGTGGACGACTGGTTGCGCCTATGGCTGTCGCCGGTGGCCAGCAAATGTTGCTTGTAATCGACAAAAGTGCGCACGGTTTGAAACAAAACGTGCTCGAACCCGTTCATTTTGTCCCCCTAAAATCGGGGATTGCCTAAAGGGAATTGCTTATGTTCGTATCGCGTGGTCTTGTGGTTGGGTTTACCGTAGCGCTGGCGGGAGTTCTGCTGGCAGGCTGCGGCACCCGGCTGAACAAGGCTCCTGTGGAAGATCGCGGAACATCTTCTAACCATGCGTCCAGCCCCAGCGTTCAGCCAGGTACTGTCGTCGCGACACCCATCAAGCCTCTGCCCGGTGCTGAAAATGCTGGAAAGCCCGGCTATTACACCGTCAAGCCCGGAGACACCCTGATTCGCATTGGCCTGGAAACAGGTCAGGGCTGGAAAGACATCGCCCGCTGGAACAATCTTGAGAACCCCAACCTGATCGAAGTTGGGCAGGTGCTTCGTGTCACATCCACCGCGCCTGCGCCGCCCAGTGCTGCGGCAGCCGCTGTTGCTGCGGATACCGGTGTCGTCACGCGCCCGGTGGCGTCTTCTTCGATTGCGCCAGCCCCTGCTGCCAGCGCGGCAAGTGCACCTAAGGCGCCTGTTTCTGCGCCCGCCTCCACCGCATCGGCGGCTTCGGCACCAGCCGCGGCGCCCGCTGCTTCGCCAGCCGCTGCGGGCGACGAAGATGTCGCTTTCATCTGGCCCGCTTCCGGCGCGCTATTGGCTGGGTTTGATGAGGTGCGAAACAAAGGCTATGACATCGCCGGCAAAGCCGGTGACCCTGTGCTGGCCGCAGCAGACGGACGTGTGGTGTACGCAGGCGCGGGTTTGCGTGGTTATGGCAACCTGATCATCCTCAAGCACAACAACACGTTTTTGACGGCCTACGCCCACAACCAGGCTTTGCTGGTCAAAGAAGACCAAACGGTACGGCGTGGCCAAAAAATTGCTGAGATGGGCAATACCGACGCGGACCGTGTCAAGCTGCATTTCGAAATACGTCGCCAGGGCAAGCCGGTGGATCCGGCTCGTTACCTGGCTGCGCGCTGAGCGTGGCCAAGGCCAAGTCAGTCAAAGGGGCGCAAGCCCCTTTGAACGTTTTGGAGGGTGTGGCCGCCGAGCTGGGGGCTCGCGTGGAGGGTTCCCAACCGGTCAACTCCTCTGAGCTGATGCCCGGCCTGGATGAGTTGCTGGATGCCGAGTTGGTGGAAGGCATTCAGGGCGAGAGCGAGATTCGGTCTGTGCCGATTGGCGCGGCGCTGCATGGCGAGCGAGTCGATCGTGCTTTGGCTGAACTGGTTCCAGAGTTTTCGCGTAGCTACCTGCAGCAGTTGCTGGGGCAGGGGCTGGTGGCGCTCAATGGCAAGCCGATATCCAAGCCCGCGTTCAAGGTCAAGGCGGGTGACGTGGTGGCATTGGAAATGCGGCCCACGTTGCAGAGTCAAGCGTTCCGACCCGAGCAGATTCTCATTGATGTGGTGTATGAGGATGAACACTTGCTGGTGGTGAATAAGCCGGCGGGTCTTGTGGTGCATCCTGCTCCCGGTAACTGGAGCGGAACACTGCTCAACGCGCTGTTGGGGCGCGATGCCCGTGCAGCTCTGGTGCCTCGTGCTGGAATCGTGCACAGGTTGGACAAGGACACCAGCGGCCTGATGGTGGTAGCGCGAGATCGGTCTACCATGGACGCCCTGGTCAGCATGATTGCCGCGCGGGAAGTCAGTCGCAAATATCTGGCCTTGGCGCACAAGCCGTGGACCGGTCCCGTCGAGCGAACGGTGGCTGCGCCCATTGGCCGCGATCCGCGTAATCGACTGCGCATGGCGGTGGTTGATTTGGCGGTCCATGCAGGCAAGGCGGCGCGCACCGATATTCGCTTGCTGGAGTCGGCCGACTCAGGGTGTTGGGTCGAATGCACCTTGCATACGGGGCGCACCCATCAGATTCGCGTCCACATGGCTTCCATAGGGCATCCTCTGGTGGCTGATGCGCTTTACGGTGGGTCGCTGGTGGGAAAAATGGGTCGACAAGCGCTGCACGCGTACCGGCTGGCGTTTCAGCACCCCGTGAGTGGACAGCAACTGGTCTTGCATGCTCCTTTGCCCGTAGATATGCGGGAGGCAATGGCAGATTGGGGTCTGAGCTACAATCCGTCCACTGGGTCGTGAGATCCATGTAGTGCCCGAAGACGGTATCCCGCCGGGCTGAGTGTCGTCGTACCGACCGCGCGCTTCCAGCGCTCCCAACCAATCTCTGCCATCCGTAAGTCGCCGTAATAGGCGTGCTTCTTTCCCGGAATCGCTGAACCATGAATACGGTGGATGCCAAGCGGGTCCTTGAGACAGCCTTGATTTGTGCGCCTCAGCCGGTGCCCCTGCGTGAGTTGAGGGTGCTCTTCAATGACGCGCTGGGGTCGGATACTCTGAAGATGCTGCTGCAGGACTTGCAGCGAGACTGGTCGCAGCGGGGCGTGGAATTGGTGCAGGTGGCTACCGGTTGGCGCTTTCAGAGCCGTCCCGAAATGCGTGAATACCTGGATCGACTCCATCCTGAGAAGCCTCCCCGGTACTCTCGGGCGACTCTCGAAACCCTGGCCATCATTGCTTATCGGCAGCCTGTGACGCGTGGCGACATCGAAGACATACGGGGTGTGACCGTCAACAGCCTGATCATCAAGCAGTTGGAGGATCGTGGCTGGGTGGAGGTGATTGGCCATCGGGAAACAGTCGGCCGTCCAGCACTGTTTGCGACCACGCGGCAGTTTTTGGATGATCTGGGTCTGGCCTCGCTGGACCAGTTGCCGGTGCTGGATGATCCTGCGTCCAATCCTCATTTGCTGGACACCTTGGCTTCTGCACGTGGGGGCGACGATGTTGCTGAACCCCTTGCGCCGGAAGGTGCAGCAGAGAATCCATCGGAGCAGGTTGCGCCGATGGGTAACGATTTATTTGATATGGCGGTGGAACAACCCCGCAATGACGATGTAGATGCCGACAACGGCGTTACAGGAAGCTCCCATGAATGATTCCCCCCAGGTGACTGCAGAAGGCTCCCAGCCAGATTCCACCTCGACCGTTGATGAAGCGGCTGTATCCGTGCCGAAAGCACGGACCCCGCGCAAGCGTTCAAACAGCAAGGCTGACTCGTCTGTGGCTGATCATGGAGGCTCAAGTGCTGGGGCGGTCGCAGAGCATGCTTCCGAAACCCAGGAGCCGACCGTTTCTGGTACTGCTGAAGCATCTGTAACTCCAATCTCCCCCAAGCCTCGCCATCCTCGCTCTGGACATGGCAAGGCTCCGCAGGGCTATCAGTTCGCTGACGTTGTATCCGGGCGCTTTGACAGTGAAGAGGGGACTGATACTGAGTCCTTGCCTGCCAAACGGGTGTTGCAGCCGCAGGTCGAAACGCCCAAGCTGCACAAGGTTCTGGCGCAAGCGGGTCTTGGCTCTCGCCTTGAAATGGAGCAACTCATCCTGGAAGGGCGTATCTCCGTCAACAACGAGCCGGCGCACATAGGGCAACGTATCCAGTTTGGCGACCAGGTCAAAGTCAATGGAAAGCCCATCCGGTATCGCATCGATCCGCCGCCACCGCGTGTGATCGCCTATCACAAGCCGGTTGGCGAGGTGGTAACGCATGACGATCCTCAGAACCGACCCACTGTGTTCCGCAAGTTGCCGCGTCTGCAACACGGCAAATGGCAGTCGGTAGGCCGGCTCGACCTCAACACAGAAGGGCTGCTTTTGTTCACCAGCTCTGGCGAGTTGGCAAACAAGCTGATGCATCCGCGCTTTGGCCTGGAACGTGAGTACGCGGTCCGGGTGTTGGGTGCGTTGAGCAACGAAGAGAAGCAACGCCTTTTGGAGGGCGTTCGCCTGGACGATGGCATGGCTGCGTTTGGGTCCATTGAAGATGGCGGTGGAGAGGGTTCCAACTGCTGGTATCGCGTCACGATCTCTGAGGGGCGTAATCGTGAAGTGCGTCGGATGATGGAGGCTGTCGGTCATGCAGTGAGCCGTCTGATTCGCATTCGATACGGGGCCATGATGCTGCCGCGTGGGCTCAAACGTGGGGCTTGGCTTGAGCTTGACGATGCCGACATCCGTTCCCTGTTGAAGGCAGCGGGTGGTTCGCAGCATGCGGACGGAGCTGATCATCAAGGCGGCTCAGCTGCTGCTCGCAGGTCTGGCCCTCCGCCTTTGGGGCGCAGTGGTGGAGTTGCTGCGGGGCGGGGGCGTCGCGCCCCAGGCGGTCCCGCCGGTTCGCAGGGGGCGGCCCGTGGGCGCCGTGGTGAAAGTGCTGGGTCGGCAGGCGATCGATCCCGCGCTGGCGCGCAGCCCGATCCTATGAAAACATCTGTGGGATACATCGGCTCCGACAGTCTTTCTCGTTATCGACAAGCGCAGAAATCAACAGGCGGCGGTCGCCGAGGCCGCAGTCGCTAGTCTATTTGCGCAGCACGGTTAGAATCGAGGGTTTTGTCCGCTGGACAAAAGAACTTCAGTAACATCCATTCAGGAAAAATACCATGGCCATCGAACGTACTCTCTCCATCATCAAGCCCGACGCAGTTGCTAAGAACGTGATCGGTCAGATCTACGCCCGTTTTGAAGCCGCTGGCCTCAAGGTGGTAGCCGCTCGCATGGCTCACCTGTCCCGCTTGGAAGCCGAGCAGTTCTATGCTGTGCACAAGGAACGTCCTTTCTTCAAGGATCTGGTGGATTTCATGATCTCCGGTCCTGTGATGATCCAGGCGCTGGAAGGTGAAAACGCCATCCTGAAAAACCGTGAGCTGATGGGCGCAACGGATCCCAAGAAGGCAGAACCAGGCACGATCCGCGCTGACTTTGCTGACAGCATCGATGCAAACGCTGTGCACGGCTCTGACGCCCCTGAAACCGCACAAGCCGAAGTGGCATTCTTCTTCCCTGGCTTGAACATCTACTCCCGCTGAGATGGCGGTCCCCATGCCTGATCCCACTTCGGTGGGGCTTTCACACCATGGGGACAGCTGCGAGCGGTCTCGCGCAAGGCTGCCGCAATGACCACTAATCTTCTAGAGTTTGACCTGGACGCATTGATCGCCTTTTGCGAGCGGCTGGGTGAAAAACGTTTCCGCGCAACGCAGCTTTTCCGCTGGATTCACCAGCGCGGCGCCAAGGATTTTGGTGCCATGAGTGATTTGGCGAAGTCACTGAGGGAAAAGCTCCAGGGCTGCGCCCGTATTGAGGCGCTGCCAGTTATCAGCGAACACGTCTCTGCAGACGGCACCATCAAGTGGCTTTTTGATGTGGGTGACGGCAATGCGGTGGAGTCTGTGTTCATTCCAGAAGATGATCGTGGCACCTTGTGTGTTTCTTCGCAGGCGGGCTGTGCCGTCGGCTGCCGTTTTTGCTCGACGGGTCACCAGGGATTCAGTCGTAATCTGACTTCCGGTGAAATCATTGCCCAGCTGTGGTTTGCAGAGCACGCGCTGCGTACTCGGTTGCAGACGTCTGAGCGAGTGATCTCCAATGTGGTGATGATGGGCATGGGCGAGCCTTTGCAGAACTACGCAGCGTTGGTGCCTGCTCTTCGCATCATGCTGGATGATCATGGTTACGGCCTTTCCCGTCGCCGGGTTACGGTTTCTACGTCCGGTGTAGTGCCGATGATGGATCGCCTTGCACAAGATTGCCCTGTGGCACTGGCTGTATCGCTTCATGCACCGAGTGATGCGCTGCGTGACAACCTCGTTCCGCTCAACCGCAAATACCCCATTCACGAGTTGCTGGATGCGTGCAACCGGTATCTGGAGCACGCTCCTCGCGACTTCATTACTTTTGAGTACTGCATGCTGGACGGAGTCAATGACCAGCCCGAGCACGCGCAGCAACTCATTGACCTGGTGCAGCCAACACGTGGCCCAGGTGTTCGGTGCAAATTCAACCTGATTCCATTCAACCCGTTTCCTGCGTCCGGCCTTCTTCGCTCACCCCAGCATCGAGTGCTGGCATTTGCCAAATTGCTTAGCGATGCAGGTATCGTCACCACCGTGCGCAAGACACGCGGGGACGATATCGACGCTGCTTGCGGGCAATTGGCCGGCGACGTCAAAGACAGGACGCGTGCGGCAGAGCGTATGGCTAAGCAACGCACCATTGTGCTGAAGCCGATCACTTGAGTTGCAAATATAAATAGGGGGCTGTATGGCGAGACTGTTGGGGCGAGGTGATATCTTTTTCCGCAAGGCGCTGGTATCGCTGGGCGTAGCTGGTGCCGGGCTCTTCATCCAGGGCTGTGCCACTGACGGTGGGGTTCAAACCAGCAGTGCCGACGCCGGTATCGTGACGCCATCCGATGAAACTGATGTTCGGCGTAGGGCTCGAATCCGTCTTGAACTGGCAGCGAAGTATTTTGAAAATGGCCAGACCACGGTTGCGCTGGACGAAGTCAAACAGTCGCTCGCTACAGACCCGTCCTATGCAGACGCCTACAACATGCGTGGGCTGATTTACATGCGTCTTAACGACCTTGCCCAGGCAGAAGATAGCTTTCGCAGGGCTGTCTCAATGCGGTCAGGTGATGCCAACCTTCTGCACAACTACGGTTGGCTTCTATGCCAAATGAAGAGATACCCCGATGCTGAGCAGCAGTTTGACAAGGCCTTGGCCAACCCTGCTTACATGGCTCGTGGCAAGACGTTGATGGCGCGAGGGCTCTGCCAGTCCGCTGCTGGAAAGTATGACGAGGCTGAGCAGTCGCTGTTGAAGTCCTACCAGTTGGATGCCGGTAATCCAGTGGTCAGTTATCACTTGGCCTCGTTGTTGTTTCGCCGTAACGAGTTCACCCGGGCGCAGTTTTACATCCGCCGCCTCAACAACGGCGCGCTAGCGAACTCTGAGTCATTGTGGTTGGGGATCAAAGTGGAGAAAGCACTTGGCGATAACGTGGCGTTGCTTCAGTTGGCGGACCAGTTGCGCAAGCGGTTTCCCGATTCTGCGGAATTGAGCGCTTATCAGCGTGGAGCTTTCAATGAGTGATTCTGTGGTTGAGTCCAAGTTGAGTGCGGACGGCGTTGACGCCCTGCAAACCACGGCTGGAGATATTCTCAAAAATGCTCGCCAATCGGCGGGTATTCACATCGAGGCCCTGGCCGTCGCGTTGAAGGTGCCAGTGAGCAAGTTGGAGGCGCTAGAGTCCAACAATTTCGATCTGCTCTCAGACACTGTTTTTTTGCGAGCTTTGGCGTCCAGTGTGTGTCGTACCCTCAAATTGGATCCCGCCTCCGTTTTATCGTTGCTGCCACAGTCTCAAGCTCCCCGATTGATTCCTGAGCGAACGGATATCAATACTCCAGTCAAGACAGCGGGCAAGACATTCGTCACCACTAAAAGCTCACGGCATTCTTCTTGGTTGACAGCCAGTGTTCTATTGCTTCTGGCTGGCGCCGCCGCAGTTTTTTATTGGCCAGCTGGGTATCAGCCTTGGGATGCATGGCGCACGAAGCAGATTCCAGCCGTTGCCGTTCCCGCTGCCCCCGAACCCGTTCCTCCTGATGCAGCTACTGTGTCTGTGTTGCCTACTTCGCCATCTGCAACGACAGTAAGTGAATCGGTGTCTGTGGGTATTCAGATGAGCGCCTCGCAACCAAGTTCCTCTGTTGCGCAGGCTGCAGCACCAGTCACACTCCAGCCCGCTGATCCAGCGGTTGCGCCCGAGTCTGTCAATGTGCCTTTGATGGTGCGTACACGAGGTGAATCCTGGGTTCAAGTTCGTGATGCTTCTGGGCGTGTTGTGTTTGAAAAGAAAATGGTCCAAGGCGATTCGGCGCCAGTGTCTGGCGTTTTGCCGTTCAGCGTAGTGGTCGGTCGCGCCGATGTGACCGATGTGTATGTGCGAGGAAAGCTCTTCGAGTTGAACTCGGTGTCTCGCGAGAATGTGGCTCGATTTGAGGTGAAACAGTGACTAGCCTATTCAGTGCTCAGGGCCCCATTCCGTTGTCTGCTCCATCTTTGCGTAAATCCCGGCAAGCGCGCGTCGTTTGGGGGGACCGTGTGGTGACGGTGGGTGGCGGATCGATGGTGCGCGTTCAGTCCATGACCAACACGGATACGGTAGACGTGATTGGGACAGCCATTCAGGTGAAGGAGCTCGCACAGGCGGGGTCAGAGTTCGTTCGTATTACCGTGAATACTCCAGAGGCAGCAGCGGCGGTTCCCTATATTCGTGAACAGCTCGACCGCATGGGGGAAAACGTCCCGCTGGTAGGAGACTTCCACTACAACGGCCACAAGCTTCTCACAGATTTTCCGGCATGTGCCGAAGCACTGTCCAAGTACCGGATCAATCCAGGTAACGTGGGCAAAGGTGAAAAGCGGGATCGTCAGTTTGGTCAGATGATCGAGGCCGCCATGCGGTGGAATAAGCCGGTGCGCATTGGCGTGAACTGGGGGAGTCTTGATCAGGAGTTGCTTGCCCACTTGATGGATGTGAACAGCCGCAGAAGTCAGCCTTGGGATGCCCGGCAGGTCATGTACGAGGCTTTGATTTCTTCCGCGATTGACTCCGCGCTCAGAGCTGAGGAAATGGGTATGGATGGTAATCAGATCATCCTCTCCTGCAAAGTCAGCGGAGTTCAAGACCTGATCGGTGTGTACCGGGAGTTGGCTCGCAGGTGCGACTATGCCTTGCATCTTGGGCTGACGGAAGCTGGCATGGGTACCAAGGGAACAGTGGCTTCGACCGCAGCCCTTTCCATTCTGCTGCAAGAGGGGATCGGAGACACGATTCGTGTTTCACTCACCCCTCAGCCAGGAGAGTCTCGTAACCAGGAAGTCGTGGTCGCGTCTGAAATACTGCAGGCGCTTGGATTGCGTGTCTTTGTGCCGAGTGTCACTGCATGTCCCGGTTGTGGACGCACAACCAGCACCACGTTCCAAGAACTTGCCAAGCAAATCGATGACTTTTTGCGTGCGCAAATGCCAGTGTGGCGAGTTCAGTATCCAGGGGTTGAAGGATTGCGCGTTGCCGTGATGGGCTGCATCGTGAATGGGCCCGGAGAAAGCAAGCATGCCGATATTGGTATCAGCTTGCCGGGTACCGGTGAAGCGCCAGCAGCCCCTGTTTTCATTGATGGAGAAAAGGCTCTTACTTTGCGTGGCGAGAACATCGCTGCGGAGTTCCGGGACATTGTTGAAAGGTATGTCGCGCGTCGGTTTGGAGGCAACTCGCCGACAGATGCCGATGCGCGGTGAGCCTTAATCCACCCTCATTCAATCAACATAGAAAAGCATCGACGTGAGTACTGAAAAGGTTGCAGCGGCACCGAAGAGTGGAAAAGTGACGTCCGTTAAAGGGATGAACGATATTCTTCCGCCAGATTCCGCTCGTTGGGAGTGGTTGGAAGGTGTGGTTCGTTCTTTGATGGACCGTTATGCCTATCGAAATATTCGAACACCCATTGTCGAACCCACTGCACTCTTTGTGCGTGGTTTGGGTGAAGTCACTGATATCGTCGAAAAAGAGATGTACTCCTTTGAGGATCGACTCAACGGAGAGCATTTGAGTCTGCGGCCGGAGGCCACTGCCGGAGTGGTCAGGGCGGTTTCTGAGAACTCTCTGCTGTATGACGGTGGCAAACGTCTGTACTACATGGGACCGATGTTTCGCCATGAAAGGCCGCAGCGCGGACGTTATCGCCAGTTCCACCAGATTGGCGCAGAGGCCTTGGGCTTTCCTGGGGCTGAGATTGACGCAGAGTTGATTCTGCTGGCCAATGCGCTCTGGCATGAACTCGGGTTGCAGAACGTGCGGCTGGAGTTGAATAGTCTGGGGCAGCCGCATGAACGTCAGGCGCATCGGGTGGCGTTGATTTCTTACCTGGAGCAGCACAGCGCGCTATTGGATGACGAAGCACGCCGTCGTTTGCACAGCAATCCCTTGCGCATTCTGGATACCAAGAATCCCGCTATGCAAGATGTAGTGAACACTGCACCACGGCTGATCGATTTTCTCGGTGCCGAGTCGCTCACTCACTTTGAGACGGTAACTGCCATACTGGATGCCAATGAGATTGCTTGGACGTTGAACCCAAGGCTCGTTCGGGGCATGGACTATTACAACCTGACCGTATTTGAGTTCGTTACCGATCAGCTTGGATCGCAGGGGACGATATGCGGGGGGGGGCGTTACGACTATCTGATGGAGCAAGTCGGAGCCAAGGCCGCACCCGCTGTGGGTTGGGCATTGGGTGTGGAGCGGGTGCTTGAGTTGCTCAAAGAGCAAGGCAAGGTTCTGGCTGCCCCTGCTTGTGATGTGTACGCAATCATTCCAAATGCGGCTTCATTGCCTGCAGCAATCAAGGCTATTGAGGCAATGCGTGCTGCGGGCACAAGCGTGCAGATGCACGCCTCTGCTGCGTCAGGTGCTGGCATGGGTAGCATGAAATCCCAGTTCAAGCGTGCCGACAGTAGCGGGGCGGCCTACGCAGTTGTGTTTGGCGAGGATGAAATAGCCCGTGGGGTTGTTTCCGTCAAAACCCTTCGTGACGGATCTGGGGCTCAGGTAGAGCAGGCTTTGAACGATGTGTCCTCTTGGGCTCCCCTCCTACAATCGCGCGCAACCAACTGAACTGATGTAAAGCTTCATGGCAAATCACTTAGATCTAGAAGAACAAGAACAGCTTGACCAGCTCAAGCATTTTTGGAACACATGGGGTACCCCAATCACGGCAGTATTGCTGGTTGTCATGGGTGGCCTCGCTGCGTGGAACGGATACCAGTATTGGCAAAATCGCCAGGCTTCGCAGGCCGCTGCTCTTCTGGATGCAGTGGAGGTGGCCGTGCAGGCGCGAGATCAAGCGCGAGTTGAACTCGCCTTTGGGGATCTCAAGAGCAAGTACGCCGGTACGCCTCAGGCAGATATGGGGGCTTTTGCCTCAGCGAAGGCGATGCAGGATTTTGGGAATCTTGATGCTGCCAAGTCAGCGTTGACTTGGGTGGCAGAACACTCCTCGGATGCTGGATACAAGGCCATTGCTAAGCTCCGTCTTTCCGCCATCTTGCTCGAGCAAAAAGACTACGCCTCTGCCTTGCAGCAATTGCAAGGCAATTTCCCGGCGGAGTTTGAGGGCGTCGTTGCCGATCGCAAGGGAGACCTGCTGGTTCTATTGGATCGCCGAGCCGACGCCATCGCAGAATACAAGATTGCATTTAAAACGCTAGATGAAACAATTGAGTACAGGCGCCTGGTTGAGATCAAGTTGAATGCACTCGGCGTTGATCCCTTGGGTGGCTCTTCTACTGCGTCTACCTCGCAGGAGCTTAAAAAATGAAAATTGCCGCTTCCGTAACCTCAGCTGGCCCTATCCGGGTGCGCGCTTGCGTTTTTCCTGTGTTGTTCGCTGCCTTGTTGAGCGGCTGTTCCTTGTGGGGCGGGAGCAAAGTGAAGCTGCCTGAATTGGGGGAAAACGTTCCTTTGCTGGGAGTTAGGCAAGCTTGGTCCGCGAAGGTGGGGGGGGGCGGTGCCAAACCGTTGGATGTGCGCGTTCAGGAGCATCTTGTCACTATTGCAGCTGCGGATGGCAGCGTGGCTGCGCTTGATGCACGTACAGGTGGCGATTTGTGGCGTACCAATGTCGGAGAGCCGTTATCTGCGGGGGTTGGTACCGACGGCAGATATGCCGCCGTGGTTTCGCATGCGAATGCCCTTGTCCTGCTGGATCAGGGGAAAGAGGTGTGGCGTCAGACGCTGCCCTCGCAGGTGTTTACGGCACCTTTGATTGCGGGTGGCCGAGTCTTCGTGCTGGCTGCCGATCGTTCTGTATCCGCTTTTGACTTGGCTACCGGCAAAAAGCTTTGGTCTCAGGCAAGAACCGGTGGAGATGCGCTGGTACTTAAGCAAAGTGGTGTGATCTTGGCTGTGGGCGACACGTTAGTCGTTGGCGCTGCTGGGCGTATGGTTGGACACAACCCTGACACAGGCTCTATCCGTTGGGAGGTGCCCCTTGCTAGTCCACGCGGCGTCAATGACGTGGAGCGCTTGGTCGAGTTGGTCGGTCGAGTCAGCCGTGTGGGTGACTCCGTTTGTGCGCGAGCTTTTCAGGCGGCGGTTGGATGTGTGAACATTACCAGGGATCGGGCCAGTGTCTCTTGGACTCAGTCAGCCAATGGCTCTGAAGGTTTGCACGGTGATGCCGAAACTGTTTATGGAACTGAGAGCAACGGCAACGTCCTTGCCTGGCGGCGTAGTGATGGTGCCCGTGTCTGGTCTTCGGATCGACTCAAGTTGCGCAAGTTGACTTCACCTTTGCTGCTGGGACGATCCGTCGTTGTCGGCGATGGCGAAGGTTGGGTTCACTTTTTGTCGCGTACCGATGGAGCACCTCTCAATCGAGTCAGCACAGACTCGTCGGGGATTGCTGCAGCTCCTGTAGTGGCTGCTGACACACTGGTTGTCATTACGCGTAATGGCGGCGTTTTCGGCTTCCGCCCCGAATGATAGGTTCTGTTTAATGAAGCCAGTTATCGCCCTCGTGGGGCGTCCCAATGTTGGAAAGTCCACGCTTTTCAATCGCTTGACCAAATCTCGCGACGCCATCGTTGCTGATTTTGCTGGATTGACGCGGGATCGTCATTACGGTAACGGAAGACAAGGGAGACACGAATACATTGTTGTGGATACGGGTGGATTTGAGCCCGACGCCTCCGCTGGTATTTACCGCGAAATGGCAAAGCAAACTCAGCAGGCAGTTGCAGAGTCTGACGTCGTCTTTTTTGTGGTGGATGCCCGTGCTGGAGTGTCGGCGCAAGACCATGACATTGCCAAATACCTGCGTCGTTTGAGCAAGCCATGCATTCTCATTGCCAACAAAGCTGAAGGCATGGTGGAAGGCGTTCAACTTGCTGAGTTTTATGAGCTAGGGCTTGGCGCCGTCGTACCTGTTTCGGCCGCGCATGGTCAAGGCATCAGGGGGCTGGTGGATGCGGCTTTTGCGTTGCTGGAGATCCCTGAACCAGATGAAGAAGATGGAGCACAAGAATCCTCGGATGTCATCAAGCTCGCGGTCGCAGGTCGACCAAATGTGGGCAAGTCCACACTCATTAATACTTGGCTCGGCGAGGAGCGTCTTGTCGCTTTCGATATGCCTGGCACGACGCGAGATGCCATTTCAGTTCCTTTCGAAAGGAATGGCCAGAAGTTCGAGTTGATTGACACTGCTGGCTTACGTCGCAAAGGTCGCGTGTTCGAAGCCATCGAAAAATTCTCAGTAGTCAAAACTTTGCAGGCGATTGAGTCATCGGATGTGGTGTTGTTGCTTCTGGATGCGACCCAAGGTGTGACAGACCAAGACGCGCACATTGCGGGGTATGTACTGGAGAGTGGTCGGGCTGTCGTGATTGCTGTCAACAAATGGGACGCCGTGGACGATTACCAGCGCCAGTTGCTGGAGCGCTCCATTGAGTCACGCTTGTCATTTCTGAAATTTGCTTCACTGCATTTCATTTCAGCGAAAAAAAGGCAAGGTCTTGGTCCTCTTTGGGCGTCTATTGCCCAAGCGTACAAGGCAGCCAATTGCAAGATGCCGACTCCGGTACTCACACGATTGCTGTTGGAAGCCGTTCAGTTCCAAAGTCCGCAACGCGCTGGGATGTTTCGACCAAAGCTGCGTTATGCCCACCAGGGTGGAATGAATCCCCCAGTGATCGTCATCCATGGCAATTCGCTGGAGCACGTAACAGCCGCCTACAAACGGTTTCTTGAAGGCCGTTTCCGCAAGGAGTTCGACTTGGTGGGTACACCGCTTCGAATCGAGATGAAGACTTCTCACAATCCGTTCAAGGAGGGAGAAGGGGCGTGATGTTGGGACACATTGCCGGTTGTCCCCATGATTGTTCTGGATGTGTCTTGCCATTTGTTTCTAAGGGCTAAGCACGGTTCTCCCGTTGGCAGTCAGTTGGTGTGGTAAGGTGCGGTTTTACAACAACATTTTGAACACGGAGCATATCGTGAGCAATAAAGGCCAACTTCTCCAAGATCCGTTCCTGAACGCACTGCGTCGTGAGCACGTCCCAGTTTCCATCTATCTGGTTAACGGAATCAAACTGCAAGGACAGATTGAATCTTTTGATCAGTATGTGGTCTTGCTGCGCAATACAGTGACCCAGATGGTTTACAAACACGCTATATCGACCATTGTCCCTGGTCGTGCCGTCAGCTTCTCGACTGCCGACTCCGCTGAGTCTGACGCTGTTGCCTGAGTCTGACATCGCAACTATTTGGTTCCGTCGTACGCGTATGGCATGGTCTTCAACTGACATGCCGAGGTTGAATGCATGAAGCCCCAGTCAGCACCGTCCGTTATCTTGGTTGGTGTAGATCTGGGGCTTCCCCATTTCGACGCCGAGTTGGAAGAGCTTGGTTTGCTTGCCCAAACGGCGGGTCTCCAGCCTGTGGCTCGTATCACCTGCAAGCGCAAAGCCCCGGACGCGGCACTGTTTGTGGGAAGCGGAAAGGCCGATGAAATTCGCTCGCTCGCGCAAATGCATGGCGCTGTCGAGGTGCTTTTTGATCAAGCCTTGAGTCCTGCACAGCAGCGTAATCTCGAACGCTATTTGGAGTTGCCGGTCAACGACCGCACGCTGCTGATTCTGGAAATATTTGCTCAGCGTGCCAGAAGCCATGAAGGCAAACTGCAAGTGGAATTGGCCAAATTACAGTACCTGAGTACCCGGCTAGTGCGTAGATGGTCGCACCTTGAGCGTCAGCGTGGTGGTATCGGGACGCGAGGCGGGCCAGGCGAGACTCAGATCGAGCTAGATCGGCGGATGATTGGGGATGCAATCAAGCGCACCAAAGAGCGATTGCAGAAAGTGAAGCGCCAACGGAATACTCAGCGCAGGCAACGCGAGCGGCGCGAGGCTTTCACTATCTCTTTGGTGGGCTATACGAACGCAGGGAAGTCAACGCTATTTAACGCCTTGGTCAAAGCTCGTGCGTATGCTGCAGATCAGTTGTTTGCAACGCTAGATACGACCACTCGGCAGTTGTATCTGTCTGAGGCTCAGCGTTCTGTGTCTCTGTCTGATACTGTGGGATTCATTCGTGACCTGCCTCACGGATTGGTTGATGCATTTCAGGCGACCTTGCAAGAGGCTGTAGATGCAGATCTTCTGCTGCATGTCGTCGATGGATCTAATCCAGCCTATCCAGAACAAATCGAGCAGGTGCAGCGCGTGCTTGCTGAAATCGGCGCAGATCATATTCCGCAACTACTCGTTTTTAACAAAATGGATGCGTTGGATGAGTCATTGCGTCCGACCGCTGAGAGTGATTCCTACGAGTTGGCCGGACGTGAGCATCGTCGTGTATTCGTCAGTGCTTTGACGGGATCTGGTTTGGGCGTATTGCGCTCTGTGTTGGGTGAAATTGTGGCCAAAGAAAGCGATCAGATGTCCCCAGCGTCTACCGTTGAATTGACTTAATGGTCAGGTCGGTTCGGCACAATGCCGTATGAAACGATATCTACAGAGATCAAGAGATTTTGCGCATGAATTTTCAAAATCGTAGCTCACGCTTTGCATCGTTGCGTACTTTCGCACAAGGAATGTTCAATCTGAACGATCCGCGATGGGGGCGTGGCGAGGATAAAGGCGACGATGCCCATCGACCTGAGGATAGGGGCAGTGCAGGCCCAGAGCGCAGGCCTGGTCCTGGTGGCCCTGGTCAGTCTTCCGATTTGGATGAACTCTGGCGTGATTTGAACCGCCGGTTGTCTGGATTCTTCGGAGGCGGCTCGGGGGGGGGGCCTAAAGGGGGTGGGCAGCCGGACATGCGCAGTGCAGGCATTGGCTTGGCGCTACTGGGAGGTGTTGCATTTGCCGTCTGGATGGGTTCTGGCTTCTTCATCGTGAAGGAAGGGCAGCAAGCTGTGATTACTCAGTTTGGTAAATACAAGACGACAGTGGGCGCAGGTTTCAATTGGCGCTTGCCCTATCCGATTGAGCGTCACGAATTGGTTTTTGTGACGCAGATTCGGTCCGCGGACGTGGGGAGGGACGCTATTGTCAAGAGCACCGGGCTGCGAGAGTCTGCGATGCTGACCGAAGACGAGAACATTGTTGAAATCAAATTTGCGGTGCAATACCGTTTGAATGATGCCCGCGCTTGGTTGTTTGAGAGCAAAAACCCGTCCGATGCTGTTGTACAGGCGGCAGAGACTGCGGTTCGTGAGGTTGTCGGGAAAATGCGAATGGATACGGCTTTGGCGGAGGAGCGCGATCAAATAGCCCCTCGTGTTCGCCAACTGATGCAGACAATCCTGGACCGTTATGGCGTCGGAGTGGAAGTGGTAGGTATTAATTTGCAGCAAGGGGGAGTTCGCCCGCCAGAGCAAGTGCAGGCATCGTTTGATGACGTGCTCAAGGCCGGGCAGGAGCGTGAAAGGGCAAAGAATGAAGCCCAAGCCTATGCGAATGATGTAGTTCCCAGGGCTGTTGGTGCGGCATCCCGCTTGGCTGAGGAGTCTGCCGCCTACAAAGCCAAGATTGTCGCTCAGGCACAAGGTGACGCTCAGCGTTTTGCCTCCGTCTTAGCGGAGTACCAGAAGGCGCCTCAGGTGACCCGTGATCGAATGTATATCGATGCTATGCAGCAGATATATGGAAATGTCACCAAGGTGATCATCGAGTCGCGTCAAGGCTCTAATTTGCTTTACATGCCTTTGGACAAGTTGATGCAGAGCACTGGCAACGCAGCTAGTTCCAGTTCGCTGGAGATACCTCCGAGTTCAGCCGTGACTCCATCAACTGTCCCCAGTACCGCAGTCCCGCTCGAAACGAGAGCTCGAGACAGTGGTCGCACCCGCGAGCGTGAAGTTCGTTAGGAGAAACTTGTGAACCGTATCGGATTTTTGGCCACTACATGTTTGGTAGTGCTGGCGCTCATGAGCTCCATGTTCTTCGTAGTGGATCAGCGTCAGTTTGGTGTGGTGTACGCGCTTGGGCAAATCAAGGAGGTGATTACCGAGCCTGGTTTGAACTTCAAGCTGCCTCCCCCTTTTCAAAATGTTTCATACATTGATAAACGGCTTCTCACTTTGGATAGCAAGGACACTGAGCCCATGCTGACGGCCGAGAAGCAGCGCGTTGTCATTGATTGGTATGTGCGGTGGCGAATTTCTGAGCCTGCGCAGTACATTCGAAACGTGGGTTTGGACGAGGAGGCAGGCGCAGCGCAGCTCAATAGGGTTGTCCGCAATGCTTTTCAGGAAGAAATCAACAAACGTACCGTCAAGGAATTGCTTTCCCTCAAGCGCGAAGCCGTGATGGAAGACGTAAAACGCGAAGTTCTGGGGGCGGTTCGTGGCGCCAAGCCTTGGGGTGTTGATGTCGTTGATGTGCGCATCACCCGTGTGGACTATGTTGAGGCAATCACAGAATCTGTTTACCGTCGTATGGAGGCGGAGCGTAAGCGAGTTGCGAATGAACTTCGATCAACAGGGGCTGCTGAAGGTGAAAAGATCCGTGCGGATGCAGATCGTCAGCGAGAAGTGGCCATTGCCAACGCTACCCGTGATGCACAGAGAGTGAAGGGTGAGGGCGACGCAGAGGCAGCGCGTATCTACGCGGAGGCTTTTGGGCGAGATCCTCAATTTGCGCACTTTTATCGCAGTCTAGAAGCTTACAAAGCGACGCTCAGCAAGAAGTCGGACGTGATGGTTGTGGATCCATCAGGTTCTGAGTTCTTTAAAGTTCTACGAGACGGTCAGGCTTCCAATCTATCTTCATCGCGTCGTTGAAGCTAGCTTGGAGCGAGTTCGGCAGCAATTGCTTGCTGCCGGGCCCGTACTCCAGGGAGGCGAACAGAGGAAAGCTCGATGGCTCGGCGCCATCAGCCGGTAGAATCACGGTTTTAACAGCCTCCACCGATTTAAATGTCTGCTTGGATCCTGCCGGATCATATTGCCGATGTTCTGCCCTCAGAGGCTCGACACATCGAAGAGTTGCGTCGAGGCTTTCTCGATACAGCGCGCAGCTATGGCTATGAGTTGGTTATTCCCCCCCTGTTGGAGCATCTGGATTCATTGCTGACCGGATCCGGTGAAGCGTTAGATCTGCAGACGTTCAAGCTGGTGGATCAGTTGTCTGGGCGCTCCATGGGGCTGCGTGCAGACACCACTCAGCAGGTAGCCAGAATTGATGCGCATCTTCTGAATCGCCAGGGTGTGACGCGCTTGTGTTACTGCGGTCCTGTGCTGCACGCGAAGCCTGAAAAGCCTCATGCAACTCGGGAGCCCCTTCAATTTGGTAGCGAAATCTATGGCCACTCAGGGTTGGAGGCGGATGTTGAGATTTTGACGTTGGCCAGGCAGTGTCTTGAAGCTGCAGGTGTTACCGATTTCACCACCGATGTGGCGGATGTACGCATAGTTCGTCGACTATTAGATGGCGTCGAGGTAGCACCAGCGTTGCTGCGTGATTTGCATGGAGCATTGGCTCGCAAAGATGGCGCTGAGATTGGTCGACTCACTCGTGCTTTCCCGGAAAGCCAGCGCGAAGGTTTAAGAGCCTTGCCTCACCTGTACGGAGATATCGAGGTTCTGAAGGATGCCGAACAGGCTCTTGGTCTGGTGCCTGGTATCTCTGGTTTGCTCGGCGAGTTGAAACGTTTTGCGTCCATGCTGAATGCTCCACGTCTCTCTTTTGATCTAGCGGATCTGCGTGGGTACTCGTATTACAGCGGCATTCGCTTCGCTATGTTTGTGCCAGGTGGCAGCGATGCGTTAGTGCGTGGCGGAAGATACGATGAGGTAGGTTCTGTTTTTGGTAGGAATAGGCCCGCCGTAGGCTTCAGCCTGGACGTTAAGCAAATTGCATGTGTAACTCCGGACAGAGACCTTCGTGCCGCCATTAGAGCCCCTTGGTTGGAGAGTGCTGCTGCGAATGACGCTATAGCCGCATTGCGCAGGCGCGGAGAAACCGTGGTGTGCGTTCTTCCCGGGTGTGAGAGCAAAGTGGATGAATTCAACTGTGACCGAGAGCTTGTTGAAGTTTCCGGGCAATGGATAGTTCGCGCAATAAAACCAACTGAAATTTGAATTGGGTTTGAGATGAAAGCAACCAAAGGTCGTAACGTCGTTGTCGTTGGAACTCAGTGGGGTGATGAAGGCAAAGGAAAGCTGGTCGATTGGCTCACGGAAAGTGCCCAAGGTGTAGTGCGTTTTCAAGGTGGGCACAACGCTGGTCATACTTTGGTGATTAACGGCGTGAAGACAGCACTCCACCTTATCCCCAGCGGTATCATGCGCCCAGGGGTGAAGTGCTACATCGGCAATGGTGTGGTGCTCTCCGCCTCAAAGTTATTTGAAGAGATCGAAGGCCTTGAACGAGCAGGTGTGGAAGTGCGTTCGCGTCTTCGCATTAGTGAAGCTTGCCCTTTGATTCTTCCTTTTCATGCAGCTTTGGACGTTGCTCGTGAGGCGGCCAGAGAGCAGGGCGGTATTGAAAAAATTGGCACAACGGGTCGAGGTATCGGTCCTGCCTATGAAGACAAAATTGCTAGGCGAGCTCTTCGTGTGCAGGATTTGAAGCATCCCGAACGATTTGCATCGAAGCTTAAGGAATTGCTAGCTTTGCACAACCACGTGTTAACTACCTACCTTGGGTCGGCACGTTTCACGTTCGGAGAGGCTCTGGCTCCTTACTTGAAAGATGGAGAAGTTCAGTTCGATGTGGTGTACGCAGAGGCTATGCGCCATGCAGAAATGCTCCGCCCCATGATGGCTGATGTTTCTCGTGAACTGAATGAAGCGCATGGCGAGGGATGCAATCTCCTATTTGAAGGAGCTCAGGGTACTTTGCTGGATGTGGACCATGGAACATACCCCTATGTGACATCTAGCAACTGTGTTGCTGGAAATGCTGCTGCGGGAGCCGGCGTAGGTCCCAGCATGCTTCACTATGTTCTGGGTATCACCAAGGCTTACTGCACCCGTGTGGGTGGGGGGCCTTTTCCTACAGAGTTGGATTGGGAAGTGGCTGGGACTCCGGGATATCACATGAGCACTGTTGGTGCAGAAAAGGGTGTGACGACAGGTCGTAGCCGCCGTTGCGGGTGGTTTGATGCTGCGCTGCTCAAGCGTAGTGCACAGGTCAATGGTTTGTCGGGGCTCTGCATCACCAAGCTCGATGTGTTGGATGGCCTGCCCGAATTGAAGCTGTGTGTTGGTTACGAGCTTGATGGTGAGCAGATTGATCTTCTTCCGATGGGCGCAGAAGAAATCGCCCGTTGCGTTCCCGTGTACGAAACCATCGCTGGGTGGACGGACTCCACTGTGGGTGTCACCGAATATGACAAGCTTCCTGTGAATGCTAGGCGCTACCTAGAGCGTATTCAAGATGTCACGGGTGTACCGATTGCCATGATCTCTACTAGCCCTGATCGGGATCACACGATTTTGATGCATAACCCATACGCGGCTCAATGACGGTGCGCTTGAAAAGATTCTGGAGTGAAGCATGTTGACAGAAGACGGTAAGCACCTGTACGTTAGCTACGACGAGTATCACAACTTGATTGAAAAGTTGGCGCTCAAAGTGCATCAATCGGGTTGGGAATTCGACACTATTCTTTGCTTGGCGCGAGGGGGCTTGCGTCCTGGCGACATACTGAGTCGGATTTTCTCCAAGCCTCTCGCGATCATGTCTACGAGTTCTTACAGGGCTGAGGCGGGCACCGTTCAGGGGCATCTAGACATAGCTCGTTTCATCACAACGCCAAAGGGCGAGATCGCGGGGAAGGTGCTTCTTGTAGATGACTTGGCAGATTCCGGCCATACATTGCGAGCAGTGATTGACATGCTGCGTACCAACTACGCCCCGATCACTGAACTTCGTAGCGCCGTGATTTGGACCAAAGGTGTGTCGACCTTCACTCCCGACTACTCGGTGGAGTTTCTGCCGTCTAATCCGTGGATTCATCAGCCCTTCGAGGGTTACGACAGCTTGGGACCCGATCGATTGCTGGAGAAGTGGAAAGTTTGAGTTAGGTGGTGGAAATCTCTGCTATGATCGAAGGCTTCGCTGCACAGAGGGCATGTTTCTAGGTGCGGCGGGGTTGGTTGAAGAAGTTTTGGAATTTGTTGATTTCGGTGTAAAAACTGTTGTACAATCTAAGGCTTCGCTGATTGCGGTGGCTGTTCTGAAAAGGGCAGTTGCAGCAAAAAGAAAAGATCAAAAAGTTTGACGGATCTTCAAAATCTGTGCTAGAATTCAAGGCTCAGCTGATTGCAGCTAAGTCGGGAAAGCAAAGAAACTTCGGTGGCTTTGTGATCCGGTTCATTAAAAATATACAGCCGATAAGCGTG
>NZ_JAEFCH010000079.1:0-2059 GCF_016406015.1 Acidovorax sp. IB03
CGAAGCGCTGGAATGAATGTAGGCCTGCATAAAGAGGAATATGAGAGGACTAACGTTTGACATGAGGGGTGACCGACCGGCGCAGGCGGTTGGGCATCCCCTCGATGGAAGGGTTATGCGTCACTGCAGGATGCGACGCATGAACTCAAATGCTTCGAGGCTGTAGTAGCGCTCAAGGACCTTGTCCATTTGCTTCTCCGGCAGGGATCGTAGCCATGTCTTCGTATCAGGTAGGCCAGAGTCCAGTAGACGGTGCAATTCAGTGACCTCACTCTTGCGAAGCATTGCTTTTGGTCTGCCTACAAAGGTTTTGTTCTCGCAGATTGGGCAGACACGATGGACGTGCATAAACGACGTTCCTTGATCCACAAAGAACGTCTTCTCCTTCATGTACTCTTGGCGAAGATGCATGAACGTCAGATTGCCGCACTTCTCGCACTTCAACTGACCCGTGAAGCCAATGAATACGGTTCCAGTCTCAGTTTGAATCATGCTACGTACCCCGAGCCAACAGTGCCTTCGCCTCTTCCTTCGCCAGGGGTTCGAAGTTGGGGCAGATCGGACACTTAAAGGCGTAATGCTGTTTGAGCTTGAAGGTCCAGATTCCTGGAAATCCCCAGCCGTCTCCGTCGTAGGCCAAGAAGTACTGAACTTGATTGTTGCAGCGCGGGCAGGCCTGTGGCTTCTTCTTCACGTTCCCCGGAACCGGCTTCCAGTCCCAGTTGTGTCGATCGACATAGACGCTCATTGAATGGTCCTTCCGACTGGGCTTTGAATTTTGGTGGAGCGGCAGACTGGTGGCATTGGCGACGCCTAACGCCTGAGTTCAGCCGCCGCCGCAGGCGGTCGGTTGCGACGAGATGTTAGGCATTTCATTTATTATCTCTGCGAATTGCAACTCGCGCGTAAGATTTTTAAAAACTATTTCGTTTAGTTTATTAAAATTTTCTCTTTCTTTTGTTGATTTTGATCCTTGTGCAAGAGAAAGCCAAAGAATAAATAGTCTCTCGATTAATTTCCTAGATTCTTGAGAAATTGACAGCAATTCCATATTTACTGGATAGCCATACTTGTCACTGGCCTCATCATCACCGGCCCATAGTATGTCACCACCCCAATCGAGGAAATATCTTAACTTCATGGATTAATCCCTAACGGCCAAGGTAAGCGGCCCGCAGAATGCGGGTCCGCTTGACCGCAGAGTTAGACCCGAAGGCCAAAAGGAAGCGCCCGGACTTGGACAAGGGCGCAGCCCACGAAAAAGCGCTGGGCCAGGGAAGTGGCGCAGCGCTGCAAGAATGATAGCTGGTGGCGCTTGCTGCACAAGTGCTGGAGGCCAAAAAGGCAGATAAGCCTTTTGAACAGGGCCGAGTGCTGGAATAAGTGGCTGCGCGCATGAAGCGGGTGATGGGACTAACGTATGAGTTCAGCCGCCGTCGAAGGCGGTCGGCTGGAACGACGGGTTAGCCAAATTGCCAGCTAACTGCGAAATGGAAACGCCCGAGGCGGACGGATGGCGAACGTAAACAAAACGGGTGTCGTTTCTGTAGCCCAATTGATGTAATGCCCGCTTCGCAGGGCAACCAAATACGACAATACGCTCGTACTGACCAGTCCTTATGTCATGGTCCAACCACTTTGAACATGCTGAAACTGCGGCGGATACAGGCCTCTTGTCCCTTGGCGCAGCAGTTTCTTTTGACTCCTTCTTCCCGGGAAAGCACTGCACTACGTTGGCTATGTCGAAAGATTCTCGATTTAGTTCAATGATTTCAAGTGCCGACTTGATTTTCATTGCCGCAGACCGAGGGTTGCTGCTCGAAATTGGTTTTCCGTTTGTCCATTCGTCTACGCCAGGGGACTGAAAAACAAGAAGCGTGCTGCTGCCATTATTTTCAAGCGGTATTGGCTGGGCTCGGATACGTCGATCTGCGATGGAGAGGTGTTTAGCGTCGCCATACGGACAGCTATTGCAGTGATCAATGTAACTGGACGGCATGACGGCTAACGAACGAAAGTAAGCCGCCCGCCGAAGGCGGGTCGGCTTGACTGCACAGTT
>NZ_JAEFCH010000080.1:0-1989 GCF_016406015.1 Acidovorax sp. IB03
GAGGGGCTTTCTTCTGGGGCTCGACGAGCTGCCGGCGCCCGCTGCCGAGGCGGTTCGCCGGGCACGAAGTAGAGGATGTCTTCCTCGGCCACGGGGCCTCGGGCAAGGCCCATTCGCATGGCGGGAGTTCGCTTGTCTTCGCCAACCTCGCAGTAATTGAAGTAGGTTCGGAATATCTCCACCAGCTTCGCAAGAACGCTGGGGTTGTAGGCGTTCTTGCCAAACCAAAGGCGCCGGTCAGCAGATGCACTGACAACGCCACGTTCCGCCATTGTCAATGCACGACGCAGCTGCATGAAGAATCGGTCTATTTCGTTCAACGAAGCTCGACGATACAGCTTCGCAGCGCGTTGAAGTTGTGTCTCTCGTTCGACTCTGTCTTCTGAGGGCTTTTCAATGTCCGTGAGCCAGCAAATCATCTTGATGGGCTCACGCATGTCACTAATCGGGTGCACCAGCCACCTGTCATTCCACTTGCCGAGTTCACGCACGCGTTCCATTTCGGCGCGAATCATCAGCAGCTCTACTTCCTCTTCGGTGAGGTCCGGATGCATTTCGCACATTCGGCGGAATGCCTTGATGCTTTTCCCGACCAGCCCTCGCTTTTGGTCGACTGTTCCGTCCTTCGTCACCTTGACGTAGAAAGCATCAGCGGTCCGATTGAGCACGCGGTCCACGTGCGCCGCCATAAAGGCCGCTCTCAATCCAGGCTCTTGGTCCAGATAGAAGCGAATCTTTGTCGCACGCTGAAGCAATCGGCTAACGAATTGGACGTGCGCGTGCATTACTGATTGCTCATGCAGCAGCATGCCTTTGGCCGGTGTGCGCGAATTGAGGGAGGGCTCATCCCCGTCATCGATGACGTCCCGCTCGACGACGTCGTCGTAGCGCGCCGCAACCTCGCTCACCAGGCGTTGCTCAAGCGATGGCTCGACCAGGTCGGCCGCTTCCTTCTTGGTCTTTCGTCGGCCTTCAGCTCGCTTGGCGGCCCGCTCGTAATCCCGCTCCAACCAAACACGGGCATATCTCCGGAAGGGCTCAGCCAATTGATGGTCACCGAATCGCACCATGTCTTCGCTGACCTCCGCATCGTCCATCGATTCATCGAAGTTCAAATGCGCACCGTAGATGTAGCCGGTATCTTGGTCAGCGCTCGCGATTGAAAGAATCGTCGTATTGCGTCGCTGCTTTTTCGAGGACCAGTTCACCATCAGCTTTTGACGGTCAATCGAGATTCGGCGCCGACCCAGGTCCGTTTTGTCAATCAGGGTGCGCTCACGTTCCCCCGCAAATAGTCGGCACTGCTCGTAGATGAAATCGATGCGGTCGTAGAGGACGGAAGTCGATATCCCGAGCAACTTGATGATTCGACGGATGGGAACGGTATTGACTAGGTGCCGAAACACGTCACGGTTGACATGGGTTTCGCGCTGACGCTTGGTCGATTTGCCGCCGAAAGTGAAGGTCTTGCCGCAGTTCGCGCATTTGTACCGGGGCGTGCCATGGCGGTTGACTCCGAATCGCGTCGGAGGCTTTGTGCTGTGCCCTGTTGAGGCGGTGCAATCCTCATTCGTGCACCAGGGAAGGCGCGGCTCCAGATAGGCGCTGATTCTCAGCAATTCCTCGGCGATTGCGAGGTTGCTTTGCATGGGGAAGATTTCCCCGCAAAGCAGGCATTTGAGGCCTGGCGCACCTTTCCCAATGCCAGTCGCGATGTAGTCCCCGGGGGACGGTTCCAGCGCGCCGTCGGCCGGGCGACCTCGCTTCCGGTCATGCAGCGGCGCCACCCCAAAGTTCAGGCAGCAGGGGTTCTTGCAATGGTTGACCTGGATGCCGGCGGCCGTCGGCGGATACCGCCACGGCCACTTCTTCAGCCTCCCAGACCCTGAAGGAGATTTTTCCTCAGACAAAAAAGGGCTCCAGTCCAAGACTGGAGCCCATTCTGTAACAATCAGCAGGGTCTTAGCAACCCCTTAACGGAACGGCTAG
>NZ_JAEFCH010000081.1:0-1730 GCF_016406015.1 Acidovorax sp. IB03
AAGTAGTCGTGCCCACAGTCGCCGCAGCGAGCGCGGGCAAAGCCATGGGCAAAGAGCGGCTCGGGCAAGACCAGCATGGGCCGCGCCCTGTGGGGCAGCGAGGCGGTCTATGCGCCTGGCTGGCCAGCCGACATGCCGGTAATAGACGCCATCACGCCAGACGGCTCGTTTGACGACGTGACGGCCGCGCTCTCCAGCGTGGGCCTGGGCAGCGTGCCTACCTGGCTGCGACCCTATTCGGTTCTTTCCAACGGTGAGCAGTTCAGGGCCAACCTGGCCAGGCTGATTGCCGAGGCACCCAGCCGGGCCGTCCTGGACGAATTCAGCAGCGTGGTCGACCGGCAGATCGCGCAGATCGGCGCGGGGGCCTTTGCCAAGGCTTGGCGGCGCACGGGCGGCCAGGCGGTGCTGCTGAGCTGCCACTACGACATTCTGGATTGGGTGCAGCCGGATTGGGTTTTTGACACGGCCACCGGCAAGTTTTCACGGGGGTCTCTTTGGCGGCGACCGCGCATCGACGTGGACGTGTGGCAAACCGGCTGGGAGCATTGGCCAGCCTTTGAGCCGCATCACTATTTGAAGCTGCCCCGCATGATCGCCGCTACCAACTACATGGCCACGGTGGATGGCCAGCTTGTCGCCCACCTGGCCGTCAGCACCCGCGCCGGGATGGTTGAGGCCCGCGCCTGCCGCCTGGTCGTGATGCCGGAATGGCAGGGTGCCGGGGTGGGCTTGCGCTTCCTGGACGCGGTTTGCGAGCGCTGGCGGCTTGGCCAGAACCGCTACGACAAGCCCATGCTGACCCTGTTCCACACCAGCCACCCCGGCCTGGCCAGCGCCCTGCGCCGGTCTACCAGGTGGACGCAGGTATCGGCCAAGCTGGTCGGGGAGAGCAAGGCACGCAGCCTGCAAAGCATGGCTAAGACGGCGGCCAGGCTCGGCACCAAGAACGTCGGGGCGGGTTACGGTGGCCACTTCCGGGCCGTGCAGGGCTTCCGCTACCTAGGGGCGGCACCATGCGCGTGATGATCGTCGGGCAGAAGTTCTTCGGGGCCGAGGTGCTCAAGCTGTGCCTGGCGCGCGGCGACGACGTGGTGGCGGTCAGCGCGCCTCGGGTGGATGACCGCCTGGCCGCGCTGGCCACCGACGCCGGTGTGCCGCTGTGCCAAGTAGACAAGCGCCTGGGCGCGGAATGGGTGCCGGATGGGCTGGACGTGATCCTGTGCGCCCATGCCCACCTGTTTGTCACGCCCGAGGCGCGCGCCAAGGCCCGACTGGGGGCTCTGGGCTACCACCCCAGCCTGCTACCCCGCCATCGGGGCCGGGATGCTGTCGTGTGGGCCGTCCACATGCGCGACCAGGTAACGGGCGGCACCGCGTACTGGCTGGACGACGGGGCGGATACCGGGGATATAGCGGCGCAGGATTGGTGCTGGGTCAAGCCAGGCGATACCGCCGAGGCGCTTTGGCGGCGTGAGCTGGCCCCTATGGGCTTGCGGTTGCTGAGCGGGGTGTTGACCAGGCTAGATGCCGGGGAGGTGCCGAGGACGCCTCAAGACCCGGACATGGCCACCTGGGAGCCTGCTTACGTGGCCAAGCGATTGGCCGGGAGCCGGTGAGTTAAATTCGTGTCCTGAATCCATCGACGCTTTGTCCTGAATTCAGGGCCGCTTTACTAGTGTGGTGTCTCAAAAGTAAGCATCAAATAATGGTACTCGCTGCCCGCGCCA
>NZ_JAEFCH010000082.1:0-1488 GCF_016406015.1 Acidovorax sp. IB03
GTGCGGACACCATCTTGGCATCTGTGGCGCGGGCAGCGAGTACCATTATTTGATGCTTACTTTTGAGACACCACACTAGACCACTCTTTCATTTAGGAGCCGACCATGCCAGCCCGCCCCCTTGTTCCCCCACTGCAACCCTGCGCGCAGCCTTCGGTGCACCGCCGCGCGGCAGCGGGGTGCTGGCGCCTGGCACCCGGGCGGGCGTTGTCGCTCAAGCCGCGTGAGTCGGGGGTGTTGCGCATTGCCCGGGGCCGGGTCTGGTTGACCGGTGCAGCGCCCGCGCAAGACCTGGTACTGCAGGCAGGCGATGCGATCGCCGTTGCCGTGGGCCAGCATGTGGTGCTGGAACCCTGGGGATTGCCGGGGGAGCGCGACGCGCCCGTGCTCTTCCGGTGGGACCATGTGGCCCCGCAGCCGCACCGCCACCAAGCACGCACCCGCGCCGCCCGCGATTGGGAGTTGGGCGTGGTGCAGCCCTTGCAAGAACTGGTGAGAGCGTTAGCTGGTGCTGGGCGGGCCGTGGGCGCAGCTGCGGTCCAGGTCACGGCAGCGGCGGGGCGTCTGGGTGCGGGGTTGGCAGGATTTGCCCTGGGCCGGGTGATGGCTACCGCAGCGCCCGGCGAAAAGGAGGTTTGCATGAAAAGCGGCTGCAGCGCTTGAATATCAAGCGCCAGTAGCTATCAAAATAATAGCTTTTGATGCGGTTGGTGCAGGTTGGTTGGGCTCACAGCACCAGCGATTCACGCACCACTTCGAAGGCGGCCAGCGCTGCTTGCCCGTCCAGTTGCTCCAAGCGCGCCAGGGCTTCTTCGTCTTCTACGGTGCTGAATGCCAGGCTGAACTCCCGAAACCGCCGCGCCTCCAGCAGGCCGTGGTGCACCACTTCCACGTTCACATGGCGTGTGTCGTCGCCGATGCGCTCCATCAGTTTGAGCACTGCCTTCTGCGGCCCTTCCAGTTGCTGGCAAAAACGTTGGCCGTCAAAGATCAGCAGGCCAGTGATGTCCATGCTGGCATTGGCCGGGCGGGCGTGGGCCGCAATCTCGGCCACCACCTGCAGCGGTTGGTCGGGGGCGAGGGTGCTCACATAGAGGACTTCGTAGAGTGCGGTGTTCATAAGAGCGGCCCAATATAAGACGCGCCCTGACCGCGCCGCAATGTACTAAGACATAGCGCCAGCGGCATGTGTGGCGCCCATGCCCACAGCGCGCGGGCCAGCACCGTCGGCCGCCTGCCTAGAATGGCGCCACCATGAACGCCACGCTCCCCGCCTCCGCTTGTCCCCCCGCCTGCAATGCCTGCAGGCTGCGGCGAACCGGGGCGTTCACCCCTGTCCAGCCTGAGCAGCTGGACTTTATCCAGCGCTTTCGGGCAGACACGGCCACGGTGCCCGCAGGCGGCGCTGTGGTGCACGAAAACCAGGACAATGCCCAATGCCGCTCAGTTAAGTCTGAGCGGCATTTTTTTGACGGGATACTGGGTCTT
>NZ_JAEFCH010000083.1:0-1463 GCF_016406015.1 Acidovorax sp. IB03
CTTACATGGACGTCTCCAGAAGAGCAAGATTCGGCGGCGTGAAGGTCTGAAGGGTTTGCAGTCTTACATACGGCCTGTCGGTGCAGGGTGTTCGTCCTGCTGGCCCTGATGGCATTCGCGGGTGAGGCTCCTGTCTGCACATCGGGCTTGATGCCCTGTATCCCTATCGGATTGCCCCCACCCCGGTTTGACCTGTTGACCCATCACACAAGCTTCTTGCATGCTCTCCTTCAAAACGGTTTCCTAGCGTTTGGTGTTCTCAGTTCATTGTGGTGGTCTCAGGCTGCGGCGAGGTCGACCGGATTCCATCTCACCTGGTCAAAGGCCTTGCCTTTGACCAGGACTGCCCAGACTGTTCGGGCCAGCTTGTTGGCCAGCGCCGCGACCACCACGCTGTATGGGCGGCGCAGTAACAGTCTCTCGATCCAGCCGCTTCGCTGACTCCTGGCAATCACGGCGCGAGCGCCGTGCATCAGCATGGTCCTCACATAAGGGTCTCCGCGTTTGGATATCCCCAACTGCCGGGTCTTCCCTCCGGTGCCAGTCTGTCGGGGCGTCAGTCCCAGCCAGGCGGCGAATTGCCTGCCGGACTCGAAGCTGGACAGGTCGGTTGCAGTAGATACCAAGGCTGTCGCCGTCAACGGACCGATGCCCGGTATGGCTTGCAGTGCCAGCATGTGCTGGTTTTGCTTGACCATCGAGGCCAGCCGTTTGTCCAGCTGATCGATATCGCACTGCAGGCTGTCGATACGACGCAGTTGATCCTGAATGCTGACGACCACCACTTCTGGCAGCCGCTGTTCCTGGGCTTTGGCCAGTGCGTCCTGAACGAGCTTGAGCAATGCCCGGTGCCCCTCAGGCAGCACGATTCCGAACTCGTAGAGCAACCCGCGCAGCGCGTTGGTTTGCATGATGCGCACCTTCATGAGCTGAGCGCGCATACGGTGCAGTGTCAGGCAAGCTTGCTGCTGCTCGTTCTTGACAGGCACGGCCTTGATGTGAGGTTGCTGGGCCGCTACCCAGATGGCCTGGGCATCACGGGCGTCAGTCTTGTCGCGCAGCACAAAGGCGCGAACATGCTTGGCGGGCAGCAGCTTGACCTCATGTCCCAGCGTCTGCAGCGTTCTGGCCCAGTGGTGCGCACCGCCACAAGCCTCCATCGCGACGAGGGACTTCTGACGATTGGCAAAGAATGCGGTTACTCGATCACGCCTGAGCTTGTGCCGGGTGACCTCGCCTGTCTGGGCATCCACGACGTGCAGCTGGAACACGTGCTTGGCAATATCCATTCCGATGACTGGCAGCGTTGCAGTAAATTGCATGGTGGGGCCTCCGGTTCAAAGGTGGTTGCGACGAACTTCCACTTTGGCACTTTGATGCCGTTACCGCCAGGCCCCACCTTGTATCGGGTAACAGGCCGACGGCGCCAACGGCGGTGTAGGTGGAGACGTCCATGCCATCTG
>NZ_JAEFCH010000084.1:0-1426 GCF_016406015.1 Acidovorax sp. IB03
TAAGAACCTTATATGGACGCCCCGAATAAGCCAAGCCCTCACTCACTGCTGCCAAGAAGGTAAAGATTGCACCCGTATATCCGGACTTGTTGTGGCGCGAGCCACGGTCCCTGATGGGAATCGCTGGTGGAGGTCCTATCGGTTCAACGCACTCCAAGTGCCACGTTCTTATCGGATTTCATCCACCACGGTCTGACCTGTCTTGCCATCACTTCATGATTGCTTGAGCAATCGGTTGGTTTTCTCCCGCTCCTCGTTCTTGTCGTGCCGGCGCTAGTTGCTCAGACCGACTCTCGTACGTAGCCCGGCTCGTAGCTCCTGTCATGCGCGAGCAACGCCCACACGATGCGGGCATTCTTGTTGGCCAGCGCCACCGCCGCTACGTTCTTGTTGCGCCGCTGCAGCACACCATTGAGCCAGCCACACTGCGCGCTGCCCTGGCCTTGGTGCTGGTCTTTTTTCTGGGCGTGATAGATCACCGAGCGCGCTCCGTGAATCAGCAAGGTGCGCAAATACGTGTCGCCCCGTTTGCTGATACCCAGCAGGTTTTGTTTGCCCCCGCTGGAGTGTTGGCGTGGCACCAGCCCTAGCCAGGCTGCCACCTGCCTGCCATCCTTGAAGTTCTTTGCATCCCCCAGAGATGCCACCAATGCGCAGGCCGTGATGGGGCCAATGCCGGGGATCTGCCCGAGTTTGCGACTCAAGTCGCTTTGGCGGTGCCAGGCCACGATTTGTGCCTCCAGCTCCTGCACCTGGCAGTCAAGCTCCTTGAGGTGCTCGAGCAGACGTTGTATCAACAGTCTAAACACGCCGGGCAACTCGTTGGCTGCATCCTCAATGAGCATTGGCACCCGTTGGGTAATGTGGCCTATGCCTTGGGGAACGATCACCCCAAACTCGGCCAGCAGGCCCCGGATCTGGTTGGCCTGTGCAGTGCGGGCCTTGACAAAGCCCTGGCGCACCCGGTGCAGGGCCAGCACGCCTTGCTGCTCCACGTTCTTGATCGGTACGAAGCGCATGCTCGGGCGGGTGACGGCTTCGCAGATGGCAGCCGCATCGGCTGCATCGTTCTTGTTGGTCTTGACGTAGGGCTTGACGAACTGGGGTGCCATCAGGCGCACGGTGTGGCCCATGCCCTGAAGCTTGCGCGCCCAGTGGTGGGCGCTGCCGCAGGCTTCCATGCCAATCAGGCAGGGCGGCAGGTTCACGAAGAAGGCAGCCATCTGTTCGCGCTTGAGCGGCTTGTTGAACACGGCTTTGCCGTGCTCATCCACGCCGTGGACCTGGAACACATTCTTGGCCAAATCGATGCCAATGGTTGTAATCTTCATGGTGGACGCTCCTGCTCGTTGAGGTGGAAAAACTGACATCTCCACTGTGGCACTTTCGATGCCGTTTAGGGTGGGGGCGTCCATCCCATTGGTTC
>NZ_JAEFCH010000085.1:0-1397 GCF_016406015.1 Acidovorax sp. IB03
CTTTCCAGCATTGTGGTCATGAGCTAAGAACTCCACTTTTCGGGGGCAACCTCACAGAGGGTCCCTAGCGCTTATTTATAAAGCGGAAGCAGCTATTAAATTAATAGCGTTGCTGCGCTGACTCTGTTGTTCCCGTCCTTGTTCTTTTTTCCTTCTGGCGTGCTGTCTTGAATTCTCCTGTCATTGCTTCCCTGGTTCCCGTGGTGCTTTTCATTGCCATCGGCTTTGTGGCGGGCCGCCAGGAATGGATCCGCGCCAGCGCGGTGAAAGACCTGTCCAACCTCGTCTTCATGGTGCTGTCGCCCGCGCTGCTGTTTCGCACCATGAGCACCGTGCACATCGAAGACCTGAACTTCGGCCCGGTGGGCATCTACTTCGCCGCGTTCGGTCTGCTGTATTTCTCCACCCTGGCCTGGCAAGGCTTCAACCGTCTGGCCGCAGCGCGGGCCTTGGCCAATACGTTCAGCAACACGCTCATGATTGGTGTGCCCCTGGTGGGCCTGGTGTTTGGCGATGCGGGCCTGGTCACCCTGTTCACCCTGATTTCGGTGCACTCGCTCATCTTGCTGACTGCCGCCACCGTGGTGTTCGAACTGGCCGCCGCGCGTGAACACGCAGGTCAGTCCAACGCGGCGCAGCCCCCCATGTGGCGCACTGTGCTGGGCGCTGTGCGCAACGGTGTGCTGCACCCGGTGCCCCTACCCATCCTGGCGGGCCTGCTGTTTGCGCAGACCGGGCTGGTACTGCCCCCGGTGGTCGACAAACCCCTGCAACTGCTGGGCCAGGCCCTGGGGCCATTGGCACTGCTGCTGGTCGGGGTCACGCTGGTGTTCACCCGCGTGGGTCACCATTTCAAGGGCGCACTGCGCATCGCCTTGGCCAAGTGCATCGTTCACCCGCTGCTGCTCGCCGCCATGGCCTGGGCCCTGGGCCTGTCAGGACTGCCCCTGGCCGTGATGATCGTGGCGGCATCGCTGCCCGTGGGGGCCAACGTGTTCCTGTTCGCGCAGCGCTACGAGGTGGCCCAGGACGAGGTGACCGCCAGCGTGGCGGTGTCCACCATGCTGGCGCTGGTGACGATGCCAGTGGTGATTTTGTTGACTACGCGGTTTGTGGTGTGAGGAGTGGGGCACTGTGTACGGTGTGCATTGGGGTAGCACGACTTGAGCGCTTGTCATGAGCGAAACTTGGATAGCAGCACTCTGAAGCTGCTATGGATCCGAAATTGACGGATGAGGCCGAACAAAGCATGCAGTAGGCAAGTTCTGTTGGGCTTACTGTCCCGCTAAAGTTTCCCGACGTAATGCCTGCCGGGTTTCATAAAAACTAATATCTGTTTATTTGCAAGGGGTATCTATTTAGCTCCAGTGACGTGAGAATAGCTGGATGGAAACCCA
>NZ_JAEFCH010000086.1:0-1308 GCF_016406015.1 Acidovorax sp. IB03
CTGGAAAACCTTGGGACAAGTCGCTTCATTGCGCTTGACTTCGAAGACGGTTACTTGTATGTTGGCAAGACCCTGTTCGCCCAGGTCATGGAGTTCATGCCCTGGACGAGTTTTTCCCGCATCGTCCATCGCTACCAAGGCAATGCCGGGGTTCGCACGCTGTCGTGCGCCGAGCAGTTTCGTGCCATGGCGTTCGCGCAACTGACCTGGCGCGAGAGCCTGCGCGACATCGAAGTCAGCCTCTCAGCCAACGCCACCAAGCTGTATGCGATGGGTTTTCGTTCGACCGTCAAGCGCTCTACGCTGGCCGATGCCAACGAGTCGCGCGACTGGCGCATTTGGGCCGATCTGGCGGCGCTGCTCATCCGGCGGGCACGCAAACTCTATGTCGATCAAGCGCTTGCCCTCGATCTGGACAGCACCGTCTATGCGCTCGATTCGAGCACCATCGATTTGTGCCTGAGTCTGTTCGACTGGGCGCCATTTCGCTCGACCAAGGCCGCCATCAAGTTGCATACCCTGCTGGATTTGCGGGGCGCTATCCCCGCGTTCATCCACATCAGCGATGGCAAGCTGCACGACGTGAACGTGCTGGATATGCTGACTTTCGAGGCGGGCGCGTTCTACGTGATGGATCGGGGTTATCTGGACTTCGCAAGGCTGTATCGCCTGCATCAGGCCGGGGCGTTCTTTGTCACTCGGGCCAAATCGAATTTCAACGCCCGGCGCGTGTACTCGGCACCTTGCGATCGCTCCGAAGGGGTGATCTGCGATCAACGTGTTGCGCTGGGTGGCTTTTATGCCGCGCACGACTACCCCGAGCATATGCGCCGCATACGTTTCAAAGACCCCGACTCGGGCAAGACGCTGGTCTTCTTGACCAACAACACCGCTCTGCCAGCCCTGACGATCTGCGCCTTGTACAAGCAACGCTGGCAGGTCGAGCTGTTCTTCAAGTGGATCAAGCAGCACCTGCGCATCAAGAAATTCATCGGCACCAGCGAGAACGCCGTCAAAACACAGATCTGGTGCGCTGTGGCCACCTACGTGCTGATCGCCATCGTCAAGAAGGAGCTTCACCTGGATGCCTCGCTCTACACATGTCTACAGATTTTGTCGGTCTCGGTTTTCGAGAAAACCGAGATTTCATGCGCCTTGCAGCTCGGTGAGCTACCAATCAAGTCTGATGGCGACGCTAACCAATTGATTTTGTTTGATTTTTAACCGGACAGTAGTGCAAAATACTGTATATTTAAAAGGGGTATCTATTTAGCTCCAGCAGCCCCATTGATACTGTGATTTCATCCA
>NZ_JAEFCH010000087.1:0-1186 GCF_016406015.1 Acidovorax sp. IB03
GCTTGTATCTTTAAACCAGACCAGCGCGGTAGAGTCTGAACGCCGTTGAGGCGGCCAGACCGGCCCGTGCAGTTTGGTAGGCGCTGGGGTGATAGAGCCCGTGACTGAGTACAGAACGCATGGCCGCCGCGCTGGTCTTCGTGAAGCCCGAACGGTTACGCGCGCCTTGATTGAGCGCGCATGCACAAGCAAGGGATCTGAAGATCATGTCTGTTACCTCAGTGACGGTGGGCATCGACGTGGCCAAGGCGCACGTGGATGTCTGTGTGCTGGGTGCCAAGAGCAGCGCCCAGCGGTTTGACAACGATGCCGAAGGCCACTCGGCGCTGGCGGCTGCCCTGCAGCCCCTGGACGTGGGTCTGGTGGTGATGGAGGCCACCGGCGGCTACGAGGCCGCGTTAGCGTGTGCCCTGCAGGCCACAGGCCTGCCCGTGGCGGTCATCAACCCGCGCCAGGCGCGCGACTTCGCCAAATCCATGGGACGCCTGGCCAAGACCGACGCGGTGGATGCGCGCACGCTGGCCGAGCTGGCAGCGGTGCTGCTGCGCCGCGACGATCTGCAGCGCTTCTTGCGCCCCCTGGCCGATGAGCGCCAGCAGTGGCTCGCGGCCCTGGTCACGCGCAGGCGCCAGTTGCTGACCATGCTCCATTCGGAGCGCCAACGGCTGCAGATCACGCCCAAGAAGCTGCACGCCAGCATCGAGGCCATCGAGGCGGCGATCAAGGCGCAGCTCGATGAGATCGAAGAGCAGATGGTCACGCATGTGCGCGAGCACTTTGGGGAGCTCGACACGCTGCTGCAGTCGGCTGCGGGAGTCGGCCCGGTGGCCAGTGCCACGATGATTGCCGAGCTGCCAGAGCTGGGCCGGCTGAACCGGCGCGAGATCGCTGCATTGGTGGGCGTGGCGCCCATGGCCAATGACTCCGGCGGCAGCAAGGGCAGGCGGCGCGTACAAGGCGGGCGCTTCGAGATCCGCCGCGTGCTGTACATGGCAACGCTCACGGCCACCCGCTACAACCCGGCCATCAAGGCCTTCTACGAGCGTCTGAAGGCCGCTGGCAAGTTGCCCAAGGTCGCCCTGGTCGCTTGCATGCGCAAGTTGCTCACCACGCTCAACGCCATGGTGCGCACTGGAAAACCTTGGGACAAGTCGCTTCATTGCGCTTGACTTCGAAGACGGTTACT
>NZ_JAEFCH010000088.1:0-1133 GCF_016406015.1 Acidovorax sp. IB03
AACAAGTCCGCCTCCAGCCCATAGTCCGCCACGCTGAAGATCGGCGCTTCCGGATCCTTGTTGATCGCCACGATCACCTTCGAATCCTTCATCCCGGCCAAGTGCTGGATCGCACCCGAGATACCAACAGCGATGTACAGCTGCGGCGCCACGATCTTGCCGGTCTGGCCCACTTGCAAATCGTTGGGGGCGTAGCCCGCATCCACCGCCGCGCGGCTGGCGCCAATGGCTGCGCCCAGCTTGTCGGCCAGTGGGGTGATGACTTCGTTGAACTTCTCGGCGCTGCCCAAAGCCCGGCCACCGGAGACGATGATCTTGGCGGCGGTGAGTTCAGGCCGGTCGCTCTTGGCGATTTCGCTGCCGATGAAGCTGCTCTTGCCGTTGTCGGCTGTGGCGGCTGCGGTTTCAACGGCGGCAGAGCCACCAGTGGCGGCTGCTGCGTCAAAGCCGGTGGTGCGCACGGTGATGACTTTGACGCTGTCGCTGCTTTGCACGGTGGCAATGGCGTTGCCAGCGTAGATGGGGCGCTCGAAAGTGTCGGCGCTCACAACCTTGGTGATGTCGCTGATCTGCGCAACGTCGAGCTTGGCAGCCACGCGGGGGGCCACGTTCTTGCCGCCAGCGGTGGCGGGGAAGAGGATGTGGCTGTAGTTGCTGGCGATAGCCAAAACTTGCGCGGCGACGTTTTCAGCGAGGCCATGCTCCAGGCCGGCTGCGTCGGCGTGGATGACTTTGGCGACACCGGCGATCTGGGCAGCGGCTTGTGCGGCGGCACCGGCGTTGTGGCCGGCGACGAGGATGTGCACGTCGCCGCCGCAAGCTGCAGCGGCAGTGACGGTGTTGAGGGTTGCGCCTTTGATGCTGGCGTTGTCGTGTTCAGCAATAACGAGTACCGACATTTAGATCACCTTCGCTTCGTTCTTGAGTTTTTCAACGAGTGCAGCTACGTCAGCCACCTTGATGCCTGCGCCGCGCTTGGCGGGTTCGGTCACCTTCAGGGTCTTCAGGCGCGGAGCCACGTCCACGCCGAGGTCTTCTGGCTTGACGGTGTCCAGCTGCTTTTTCTTGGCCTTCATGATGTTGGGCAAGGTGACGTAGCGGGGTTCGTTCAGGCGCAGGTCGGTGGTGATGAC